>CAJNDG010000005.1:0-107891 GCA_905221465.1 bacterium
ACATACGACACTGCTACACATAAAGTGACAGTTGCAGTTGTTGATAACGGTGCAGGCGAACTTGTTGCGACTGTTACAGGTAACAATCCAACCTTCACCAACACTTATAAAGCCGCTGAAACAAAAGCGACTATCAAAGCAACTAAAGTCTTGGAAGGTAAAGCTCTAGAAGCTGACAAATACGAGTTTGAACTTAAAGAAGGTGAAAAAGTCGTTGCGACAGCTAAAAACGCTGCAGACGGTACTGTGACTTTCGAAGATATCACGTACACAGCAGCAGGCAACTACGCTTACACTATCTCTGAAAAAGAAGGTAGTGAAAAAGGTGTGACATATGACACTGCTACACATAAAGTGACAGTTGCAGTTGTTGATAACGGTGCAGGCGAACTTGTTGCGACTGTTACAGGTAACAATCCAACCTTCACCAACACTTATAAAGCCGTTAAAACAAGTGCGCCTATCAAAGCAACTAAAGTCTTGGAAGGTAAAGAACTTGTAGCTGATGCTTATACTTTCGAATTGAAAGAAAAAGGTGCAGTTGTAGCTACGGCTAAGAACACTGCTTCAGGAGAAGTTGTCTTTAACGTCAACTACACAGAAGCAGGAGAGCACACTTACACCATTACCGAAGTAAAAGGTGACGAAAAAGATGTGACTTATTCAACTGAATCCTACACAGTGGAAGTGAATGTAGTAGATAACGGTCAAGGTCAATTGGTTGCGACTGTAAAAGATGCGGATGCAGAACGTGTCTTCACCAACACTTATACAGCACCAGTTCCACCGGCTCCAAAAGCTACATCAGCAACACTTGAGTTTACGAAAGAATTGACTGGTCGTACTTTGGTTGATGGTGAGTTCCAATTTGAATTGTATAAAGGTACAGAAAAAATTGATACAAAAACAAACCAAGGTGGAAAAGTAACATTTAATGCAATCAACTATGATGCAGAAGGTGTTCATACTTATACTGTAAAAGAAGTGAATGCTAGAGCAACTGGTATTACTTACGACACAGAAAAGACTGCAGTGGTAACAGTAACCAAAGATGCAGCAACAAACGCCTTGAAGGCGGCTGTTGAATACCCAGCAGGTAGTGTCTTCACGAATAGCTTCAAAGCACCAGCGGTAGATGCTACGATTGAAGCAACTAAGAAACTTGAAGGTAAAGAACTTGCGGCGGATGCTTATACTTTCGAATTGAAAGAAAAAGGTGCAGTTGTAGCAGAAGCTAAGAATACTGCCGAAGGTAAAGTAGTCTTTGTTCGTTCATTCGAAAAAGCAGGTACTTACACTTATACCTTGGTTGAAAAAGTTGGTACTGAAGAGGGTATTGAATACGATAAGACTGAGCACACTGTAAAAGTCACTGTAGCTGCGGATGGTCAAGGTCTCTTGACAGCAACTGTTTCGTATGGAGATGGTAAAGAAGTTGTATTTACAAATAAATACACTGTTCCAACGCCAGAACCAGAACCAAACCCAAATCCAAACCCAGCACCAAATCCAAACCCAAATCCAAACCCAGCACCAAATCCAAACCCAGCACCAAATCCAAATCCAACACCGGATCCAGATCCAGCACCAAATCCAAATCCAACACCGGAACCAGATCCAAATAAACCAGGACAAAAAGAGGAACCAAAACCAACACCTCCAGCTACGGAGACTAAAGGTAAAGCTGAACTTCCAAAAACAGGTGAAGCAACATCTATCTTCTCAGCAATTGGATTTGTAGTCTTGGCATTGAGTGGATTGGTATTCTTCGTAAAACGTAAAGCTTAAGCTTTCGTAGAAGAAACATAAAACTTGGTAAGTGAGAATTCTACTTCTCTCTCAAACCTGATAGAGAAAGTCTCTAGAAAATTCGTTTTCTAGGGGCTTTTTTTGTGTTTCAAAAAATTTTTAAAAATAGTCAAATTTGGTCAAAAATCTATTGACTTTTATTGACCAATGTGATATAGTAGAAACATAAGGAAATTGAATTCCTTAGAAAACTTCATTTTCAATGATTCTATTTCTTGAAAATGTACGATAGATACCCTAGAAAGGGGTGAAGCCTATGTTTAATCTAACAGACTTTGAAAAGAAGATGATAAAAGGCTTATGTAAAAAAGAAAAACCAGAAATTATACGTAGAGTAGCTAGATAGCTAGTCTAAATTTTTTAAAACAAAGGTCAAAGATAGTCAATATCAGAGATTGCAAATAATAAACAATAAACGAGGTAAAAAATATGAACAACAACTTTAATAACTTTAACAACATGGATGATTTATTTAACCAATTGATGGGTGGTATGCGAGGATATAGTTCTGAAAACCGTCGCTACTTGATTAATGGACGTGAAGTGACACCTGAGGAATTTGCTCAGTATCGTGCAACTGGGAAATTACCAAGAAATGCAGAATCTGATGCGCAAATGCAACAACACGCTTCAGGTATGAAACAAGACGGTGTCCTTGCTAAATTAGGTCGTAACTTGACAGCGGAAGCTCGTGAGGGTAAGTTGGATCCTGTTATCGGACGAAATAAGGAAATTCAAGAAACTTCTGAAATCCTCTCACGTCGTACCAAGAACAATCCTGTTCTGGTCGGAGATGCAGGTGTTGGTAAGACAGCCGTTGTCGAAGGTTTAGCACAAGCGATTGTGAACGGAGATGTTCCAGCTGCTATTAAGAACAAGGAAATCATTTCCATTGATATCTCAGGTCTTGAGGCTGGTACTCAATACCGTGGTAGCTTTGAAGAAAATGTGCAAAATCTAGTCAACGAAGTGAAAGAAGCAGGGAATATTATCCTCTTCTTTGATGAAATTCACCAAATCCTCGGTGCTGGTAGTACTGGTGGAGATAGTGGATCTAAAGGGCTTGCGGATATTCTCAAGCCAGCTCTCTCCCGTGGTGAGTTGACTGTTATTGGGGCAACAACTCAGGACGAATACCGTAACACGATTTTGAAGAATGCGGCTCTTGCTCGTCGTTTCAACGAAGTCAAGGTCAATGCTCCTTCAGCAGAGGATACCTTTAAAATCCTTCAAGGGATTCGTGACCTCTATCAACAACACCACAATGTCATCTTGCCAGACGAAGTCTTGAAAGCAGCAGTGGATTATTCGATTCAATACATTCCACAACGCAGCTTGCCAGATAAGGCTATCGACCTTGTCGATGTAACGGCTGCTCACTTGGCAGCTCAACATCCAGTAACAGATGTTCATGCTGTTGAACGTGAAATTGAGGCAGAAAAAGACAAGCAAGAGAAAGCTGTTGAGGCAGAAGATTTTGAAGCAGCTCTCAATGCCAAGACTCGCATTGCAGAATTGGAGAAAAAAGTCGAAAACCACACAGAAGATATGAAAGTGACTGCCACTGTCAATGATGTGGCCGAATCTGTGGAACGAATGACAGGTATTCCAGTATCTCAAATGGGAGCGTCAGACATCGAGCGTCTCAAGGATATGGCTCATCGTTTGGAACACAAGGTTATCGGTCAAGATAAGGCAGTAGAAGCAGTGGCTCGTGCTATCCGTCGTAACCGTGCTGGTTTTGATGAAGGCAATCGCCCAATCGGTAGCTTCCTCTTTGTAGGTCCAACTGGGGTTGGTAAGACCGAGCTCGCTAAGCAATTGGCATTGGATATGTTTGGAACCAAGGATGCGATCATCCGCTTGGATATGTCTGAATACAGTGACCGCACAGCTGTATCTAAGCTAATCGGTACAACAGCTGGTTATGTGGGGTATGATGACAATAGCAATACCTTGACAGAACGAGTTCGTCGTAATCCTTACTCTATCATTCTCTTGGACGAAATTGAAAAAGCTGCTCCTCAAGTCATTACCCTTCTCCTCCAAGTCTTGGATGACGGTCGTTTGACTGATGGTCAAGGAAATACAGTGAACTTCAAGAACACTGTCATTATCGCGACATCAAATGCTGGATTTGGTTATGAAGCCAATTTGACAGAAGATGCGGATAAACCAGAATTGATGGACCGCTTGAAACCGTTCTTCCGTCCAGAGTTCCTCAACCGCTTTAACGCAGTTATCGAGTTCTCACACTTAAATAAGGAAGATCTTTCTAAGATTGTGGACTTGATGTTGGCTGAAGTCAACCAAACCTTGGCTAAGAAAGACATTGATTTGGAAGTCAGTCAAGCAGCTAAGGACTTTATCACAGAAGAAGGCTATGACGAAGTCATGGGTGTTCGTCCTCTCCGTCGAGTAGTTGAACAACAAATTCGTGATAAGGTGACAGACTTCCACTTGGATCATCTAGATGCTAAACATTTGGAAGCAGATATGGAAGATGGCGTCTTGATCATTCGAGAAAAAGCCTAACTCGAGATTTTGAGAATAAAAAAGAACCAGTTATTGTAACTGGTTCTTTTGTGTTTAGATGACATGGCGTTCAAAGGCATCATCTGAAATACCTTGTTCCAGGATGAGTTTCGCCCATTCTTTAGCAGAAAAGAGGCTGTGGTCCTTGTAGTTTCCGCAAGATTCGATGGTTGTTCCAGGAACATCTTCCCAAGTAGTGGTTTCAGCAATTTCCTTGAGTGAGTCCTTGATGACAGCTGCAATCTCAGCACTGGTGTGACGTCCCCACATAATCATATGGAAACCAGTACGGCAACCAAATGGTGAACAGTCAATCATGCCGTCAATGCGGGTACGGATGAGTTTGGCTAAGAGGTGCTCGATGGTGTGAAGGCCAGCGGTAGGGATAGAGTCTTCATTTGGTTGCACCAAGCGAATATCAAAGTTGGAGATGACATCTCCCTTTGGCCCTGTTTCTTCTCCAATCAGACGGACATAGGGTGCTTTAACAATAGTGTGGTCAAGTTCAAAACTTTCAACAATAACTTCTTTTGACATGGTCGTTCCTTTCAGTTTTCTTCTTTCATTATAACATAAAGGATGCTGTTGAGATAGAGAGAAAACCTCTCCGAGGGTGGAGAGGTTTGAATCTTTACTTACGATACAAGCGATCGTATTGGTAGTATGGGTCAAAGGTTACGTTGATGCCTAGTTTGCGAAGGACATTCTTGTCTTCATCGGTCAAGATGATGGTAGAGTGGGCTTCGCTACCTTTGAGGTTACCAAGTTCTTCCATGGCACGCGCGGCGTCAGGGTTTTCCATAGCTGTGATGGCAAGTGCGATGAGAATTTCATTTGAGTGCAGGCGCGGATTACGGCTGCCTAGATGATTGATTTTAAGACCTTGAATTGGTTTGACGACTTCAGGCTCGATTAGTTTCACTTCCTTAGCGATGTCAGCTGATTTTTTGATGGCATTGATCAAGGTAGCAGCTGTAGGACCAAAGAGTTCAGAGTTTTTACCAGTGACAATGTCACCAGATGGTAATTCGAGAGCTAGGGCAGGACCGCCAGTTTCTTCAGCCTTTTGACGTGCAACAACAGCAACCTTACGGTCTGCAGGTATGATACCGAGGTCGTTCATGAGAAGTTCAATCTTCTTGACAGCAGATTCCCCAACTTTTTCAGCTTTGAAATCAAGGACAGTTTGATAGTAACGGCGGATGATTTCTTGTTTAGAAGCTTCGATAGCAGCCTCATTATCTGTAATAGCAAAACCAACCATGTTGACACCCATGTCTGTCGGTGAAGCGTATGGAGATTCACCGAGAATGCGTTCCAACATACGTTTAAGCACTGGGAAAATTTCGATATCACGGTTATAATTGACCGTTGTTTCTCCATAGGTTTGGAGATGGAAAGGGTCAATCATATTGACATCGTCTAGGTCTGCTGTAGCAGCCTCGTAGGCCAAGTTGACAGGGTGATGAAGGGGCAGATTCCAGACTGGGAAGGTTTCAAACTTAGCGTAACCAGACTTGATGCCATTGAGTTGGTCGTGGTACATATTGGACATACAAGTTGCCAATTTTCCAGAACCAGGTCCAGGAGCGGTTACGACAATCAAGTTGCGACTGGTTTTGATGTAGTCGTTTTTCCCCATACCTTTGGGCGAAATGATGTGGTCCATATCCGTCGGGTATCCTTTAATTGGATAATGAAGATAGGAATCAATCCCGTTTTTATCTAACTGGTTGCGGAAGGCATCTGCAGCGGGTTGACCAGCGTATTGTGTGATGACAACCGAACCAACAAAAATTCCCAGCTCATTGAATTTGTCAATCAAGCGAAGAACTTCTTGGTCATAAGAAATGCCTAGGTCGCCACGCGCTTTAGAATGCTCGATGTTGCTTGCGTTAATGGCGATCACAACTTCAACCTGCTCTTTCAATTCTTGCAAGAGCTTGATTTTATTGTCAGGCTCATAACCAGGAAGGACTCGAGCAGCGTGGAAATCTTCTAACATTTTGCCACCAAACTCCAAGTAGAGCTTGCCGTCAAATTGGTTAATGCGCTCCAAAATATGGTCGCGCTGTAGATTCAAATATTGTTCAGAACTAAAAGCTTGTTTTGTCATTTTTTTACCTCTGACCTCTATTATAATAAAAAATTGGAAGATAGGAAACTATGGAGTCGAAAAGAAATCAAAAAGATTAGGCAAACGCTTGCACTAAGTTTAGAAAAGCGCTATCATAGACTATAGATTATTAAAATAATGAGGTAAGAAGATGCAAGAAAAATGGTGGCATAATGCAGTAGTCTATCAAGTCTATCCCAAGAGCTTTATGGATAGCAATGGAGATGGAATTGGTGATTTGCCAGGAATTACTAGTAAGTTGGACTATCTAGCTAAGTTAGGGATTACAGCTATTTGGCTTTCTCCTGTTTATGACAGTCCGATGGATGATAATGGCTACGATATTGCTGATTATCAAGCAATTGCAGCTATTTTCGGGACTATGGAGGACATGAATGAATTGATCGCAGAAGCTAAGAAACGTGATATTCGTATCATCATGGACTTGGTGGTCAATCATACCTCGGATGAACACGCATGGTTTGTCGAGGCTTGTGAGAATCCTGATAGCCCTGAGCGAGACTACTATATCTGGCGAGATGAGCCCAATGATTTGGAGTCTATCTTTAGTGGGTCTGCTTGGGAATACGATGAAAAGTCAGGTCAATACTATCTCCACTTTTTCAGCAAGAAACAGCCCGATCTCAACTGGGAGAATGAAAAACTGCGTCAGAAAATTTACGAGATGATGAACTTCTGGATTGATAAAGGAATTGGTGGTTTCCGTATGGATGTCATTGACATGATTGGGAAAATTCCTGATGAGAAAGTAGTCAATAACGGTCCTATGCTCCATCCCTATCTCAAGGAGATGAACCAAGCCACCTTTGGTGACAAAGATCTCTTGACAGTAGGAGAGACCTGGGGTGCAACGCCAGAGATTGCTAAGCTCTACTCGGATCCAAAGGGACAAGAATTGTCTATGGTATTCCAGTTTGAACACATCTGTCTTCAATATCAGGAAGGGCAACCTAAGTGGCACTACCAAAAAGAGTTAAATGTAGGGAAGTTAAAAGAGATTTTCAACAAATGGCAGACAGAGTTGGGAGTTGAAGACGGCTGGAATTCCCTCTTCTGGAACAATCATGACCTCCCTCGCATCGTCTCTATCTGGGGAAATGACCACGAATACCGTGAAAAATCTGCTAAAGCCTTTGCGATTTTGCTTCATCTCATGAGAGGAACTCCCTATATCTATCAGGGTGAAGAGATTGGGATGACCAACTATCCGTTTGAAACACTGGATCAAGTAGAAGATATTGAATCCCTCAACTATGCGCGTGAAGCTCTTGAAAAAGGTGTTCCGCTCGAGGAAATCATGGACAGTATCCGTGTTATCGGACGTGATAATGCCCGTACCCCGATGCAATGGGACGAGAGCAACAACGCTGGCTTCTCAACAGGTCAACCTTGGTTGGCAGTTAATCCAAACTATCAAGAAATCAACGTTCAAGAAGCACTAGCAAACCCAGATTCGATTTTCTATACTTATCAAAAACTCGTTCAAATTCGTAAGGAGAACAGTTGGCTGATTCGCGCTGACTTTGAATTGCTTGATACGGCTGATAAGGTTTTTGCTTATATCCGTAAGGACGGGGAGCGCCGCTTCCTAGTTGTGGCTAACTTGTCCAATGAAAAACAAGATTTTTCGGTAGGAGGAAAAGTCAAATCTGTCTTGATTGAAAACACTACTGCTAAAGAAGCAGTTGAAAAACAGACCTTAGCTCCATGGGATGCCTTCTGTGTGGAACTAACGGATTAAAATAAGTGACCCTCAAGCCTTTGATGCTTGAGGGTCTTTTACTAAAAAATATATAGAAAAGTCTTTAAAAAATATTTGTTAGAATTTTCTAAAAAATCTGGCGAAAGTTCTTGCTTTTATGAAAAAATAGGGTATAATGGTGAAAACACTATCTTTAAGGAGATTACTTATGAAATCGAAAAAGTGGCTCTTAGGAGCAGGTGCTGTTTTGAGTGCGGCCCTACTGTTAACTGCTTGTGGGCAAAGTGAAAAGAAAGCTGATGCCCCCAAGACATTCTCTTATGTCTACGCTATGGATCCATCTTCTTTGGACTATAGTGTGACGAGCAAGAGCTCAACCTCTGACGTTATAGCAAACGTTGTCGATGGCCTTTTGGAAAATGATAAGTATGGGAACTTAATTCCATCACTTGCAGAAGACTGGTCCGTTTCTAAAGATGGTTTGATTTATACCTACAAACTTCGTAAGGGTGTAAAATGGTATACTTCTGAAGGAGAAGAGTATGCTGAAGTCAAGGCTCAGGACTTTGTTACTGGTCTGAAACACGCGGCTGATGGCAAATCAGACGGTCTCTCTCTCCTTCAAGATTCTATCAAAGGGTTGGCAGAGTATATCAGTGGGGAAAGCAATGATTTCTCTACTGTAGGAGTTAAGGCTGTTGATGATTACACGGTAGAATACACGCTTAACAAACCAGAAAGTTTCTGGAATTCTAAGGTTACAACTGCTACCATGCTGCCAGTTAATGAAGAATTCTTGAATTCTAAAGGGAGCGACTACGGTGCACCAACACCATCAAGTATTCTTTATAACGGTCCTTATCTTTTGAAATCATTGACTTCAAAATCAGTCATTGAGTATGAAAAGAATCCAAACTACTGGGACAAGGACAATGTTAAGATTGACAACATCAAACTAACCTTCTATGATGGTTCCGACCAAGAATCCTTGATTCGAAGCTTTACGCAAGGTGCCTATACAACAGCTCGTCTCTTCCCAACAAGCTCAAACTTTGAGTCAACTAAGAAAGAGTACGGAGATAAGATTGTCTACAGTCCACAAGAAGCGACAAGCTACTATCTCACTGTTAACGTAAACCGCCAGTCTTACAATAAAACAGCTAAAACAGACGAGGCTCAAAAAACTTCAACAAAAGAAGCTCTTCTCAACAAGAATTTCCGTCAGGCGCTGAACTTTGCCCTTGACCGTCATTCTTACACGGCTCAGTTGAATGGTGAAGAAGGTGCGGATAAAATTATCCGTAATAGTCTAGTACCTCATGACTACGTTCAAGTAGGTGAAAAGACATTTGGAGAGTTGGCACAAGCAGAGCTGGTTTCTTATGGAGATCAATGGAAAGATGTAGCCCTTACTGATGGTAAGGATACGCTTTACAGTCCTGAAAAAGCCAAGGCAGCCTTTGCAAAGGCTAAGGCAGAATTGCAGGCTAAGGGTGTGACCTTCCCAATCCGTTTGGATGTTCCAGTTGAACAGACCGATGTCATTGCCGTTCAACAGACGAACTCACTCAAGCAGTCCATCGAATCAACACTGGGTACGGAGAATGTCATTGTCGATGTCCTTCAAATGACCGATAATGAGAAAATTAGCATTACTTCTCAAGCTAAGGTTCCGGCACAAAAAGACTACGACTTGAATGGAACTGGTTGGGGACCAGACTATCAAGACCCAGCTACCTACCTAAACATTCTTGATGCTAAGAAGGGTTCTGCCCTTAAACACTTGGGTATCAATCGTGGAAAAGATCCAGAAGTAATGGCTCAAGTCGGTCTAGACGAATACAAGAAACTCTTGGATGATGCCGCAGCTGAAACAAGCGACCTCAATAAGCGTTACGAAAAATACGCTAAAGCTCAAGCTTGGGTATCTGATAGTTCGCTCTTGATCCCAGTTGCTTCTTCAGGTGGTTCTCCAACTGTTAGCCGTACTGTGCCATTCACAAAAGCATATTCTCAAGTCGGAATCAAGGGAGATCCATTTGTGTTCAAAGGTTTGGAATTGCAAAATGATGTTGTGACTACAAAAGAATACGAAGAAGCTCTCAAGAAATGGCAGAAAGAAAAGATTGAAACAAATGCCAAATATCAAAAAGAGCTAGAAAAACACGTTAAATAATCTATAAGAAAGGAAGGTGCATATTGCTTGCGCTTCCTTTCTTTTTATTTGACTAGGTTCATCATTCATCTATAAAAGAGTCGGAAACTTTACAATTTAGGATAAATTTGATAAAATAAGGCTATGTTATAAAAAGTGACATAAAGGAGTAGAGGATGAACATGAAAAAAAGACTCATCGGAACTGGTCTTGTCCTAGCAACAGGGATTTTACTGACAGCTTGTGGACAGTCAAATACTGATACAAGCACTTTCTCATCAACATTTAGTGCAAATCCGACGACGTTTAACTATCTTTTAGACTATTATGCAGATAACACTTCAGTGATTACCAATCTTGTGGATGGTTTGTTAGAAAATGACAGCTATGGGAACCTCGTACCTGCTCTTGCGGAGGATTGGTCTGTTTCATCAGATGGTTTGACCTATACCTACAAGCTTAGAAAAGATGCCAAGTGGTATACAGCTGATGGTGAGGAATATGCTTCAGTTAAAGCTCAGGATTTTGTCACTGGGATCAAATATGCCGCGGACAACAAGGGGCAAGCCATGGATCTAATCCAAAATTCAATCAAGGGATTGAATGACTATGTGACGGGTGTGACCAATGACTTTTCAACTGTCGGTGTCAAAGCCTTGGATGATTACACAGTCGAGTACACTTTGACTCGACCAGAGCCATACTGGAACTCAAAGACCACCAATAGTATCCTTTTCCCGGTTAACGAAGAGTTCTTGAAATCAAAGGATAAAGAATTTGGAACCTTGACGCCAAACAGCATCCTTTACAATGGACCTTACTTGTTAAAAGATTTCACATCAAAATCTTCAATCGAGTATGTGAAGAATCCTAACTACTATGATCATGACAAGGTAACCATTGAGAAAGTTAAACTAGCGTATTTTGATGGCTCTGATCAGGAGATGACCATTCGAAACTTTGAAAGTGGCGCCTATACCCTTGCGGGAGTCTATCCAAATAGCTCGAGCTATGCCAAGACAAAAGAAAAATACCAAGACAATATCGTTTATAGCTTGCAAGACAAGACTTCTTGGTACTTCAACTTTAACGTTAACCGAAAAGCCTATAACCATACTGCAAAAACCTCAGACCAGCAAAAGAAATCAACTCAAACAGCGATTTTAAATAAAAATTTCCGTCAGGCCTTGAACTTTGCCATCGATCGGACAGCCTACTCTGCTCAATCTAACGGGCAAGAAGCAGCAAGTAATACCCTTCGTAATACCCTTGTTCCTCCGACATTTGTGCAGGTGGGAGATAAGAGCTTTGGAGAAGTCGTTTCTTCTAAACTTGTTCAGTATGGAACAGAATGGTCAGGTATCAATTTGGCAGATGCTCAAGATGCCTACTTTAACAAGGAAAAGGCCCAAGCAAAATTTGCGGAAGCTAAAAAGGAATTGGAAGCCCAAGGGGTGACCTTCCCGATTCATTTGGACATCCCGGTTGATCAAACCAATAAAAATGCAGTTTCTGGTATGAATTCGCTTAAACAGACACTTGAAACAGTACTAGGTTCTGATAATGTCGTTATTGATGTTCAGCAACTTTCAACGGATGACTTTGGGAATGTCGCTTTCCTAGCTCCAAATCCAGCAGCTCGTGACTACGACCTAAACTTTGATGGTTGGGTTGGTGATTACCAGGATCCATCAACTTATCTAGATCCCTTCAATGCTGAAACTGGCTTCTATCTCAAGATTTTTGGTCTTGATGCCAAGGAAGACCAAGAGCTCATTAAGAGTTTGGGGCTCGATATCTATACGAAACTTCTAAAAGAAGCAGATGCTGAGAATAAAGATGTCGCTAAGCGTTATGAAAAATACGCTGAAGCTCAAGCTTGGATGATTGACAATTCTCTAGTTATGTCTGCTATGTCAAATGGTGGTACAGCCTCTGTAACCAAAGTAACTCCGTTTACACGTGCCTACTCCCTAGTGGGAATCAAGGGTGACGGAAATAATTACAAGTACATGAGACTGCAAAAAGACCCTGTTACCAAGAAACAGTTTGATGAAGCCAAGGCTAAGTGGGAAGAAGAAAGTAAAAAGGCTATCGAAAAGAGTCAAAAAGAATTTTCAAACCACGTTAAATAAAAATGAAAGACAAGCTGGCACGATAAAATGCCCTTGTCTTTTTAATTTGTCATCGAGAAATGAAGTTAGTATACTTTAAAAGTAAATAAAGCATACAGAAGTGAATGAAAACGCTGAGAATGACGGGAATAATTGGAATTTCTTTCATAATTGTGATATAATAATCCTAACTATTAACGTACAGGGGATTAACATGAATAGACGTTCAAAGAGAACTCGTTCTGGCAACATGAAACGAAATATTAACATAGTCTTATTAACCATTTATCTATTGTTGGGTGGTTTTTTGCTGTTCTTGATTTTTAGACACAACATTTTAGCCTTTAGATACCTGAATATTATTTCTGCAGTTCTCGTTTTATTAGCTGCTTTAGTAGGACTACTGCTGATTGTTTATAAAAAAGCTGAGAAGTTTACGGTCTTCTTTTTGACGCTTGCCATCTTAGTTAGTTCAGTTTCTCTCTATGCTTTGCAACAGTTTGTCGGTTTTACCAATCATATCAATTCGACGTCAAATTACTCAGAGTATTCGATGAGTGTGGTTGTTTTGAAAGATAGTGAGATCAATAATGTGACCCAACTGGATACGGTTACGGGGCCAACAGAGACAGACAATGACAATATTCAAAAGTTGTTAGCAGATATTAAGACCAGCCAAAGTAAGGACTTGACGGTTGAGAATGCGACTTCTTACCTAGCAGCTTATAAGAGTCTGCTTTCTGGTGAAACGAAAGCAATCGTCTTAAATAGTGTCTTTGAAAATATTATTGAAGCAGAGTATCCTGACTATGCTTCTAAAATCAAGAAAATATACACTAAAAATTTGATTAAAGAAGTTGCTGCGCCTAAGGTATCGAAGAATAAAGCTTTCAATATTTATGTGAGCGGTATTGATACCTACGGTCCAATCAGCTCAGTTTCGCGTTCAGATGTAAATATTTTGATGACGGTGAACCGTGATACCAAAAAAATCCTTCTCACTACAACTCCTCGTGATTCCTATGTTCCGATTGCGGATGGAGGAAACAATCAAAAGGACAAATTGACCCATGCAGGGATTTATGGAGTAGACTCGTCGATTCATACCCTGGAAAACCTATATGGTGTGGATATCAATTACTACGTCCGTTTGAACTTCACTTCTTTCTTGAAATTGATTGACCTTTTAGGTGGCGTAGATGTTTATAATGACCAAGATTTCACATCTTTACACGGGAAGTTCCATTTCCCAGTTGGAAATGTCCACTTAGATTCTGAGCAGGCTCTGGGATTTGTTCGTGAGCGCTACTCTCTAGCAGATGGAGATCGTGACCGTGGACGAAACCAACAAAAGGTTATTGTAGCTGTGATTCAGAAATTAACATCAACTGAAGCTTTGAAGAACTATGACAATATTATTCAAGGATTACAAGATTCTCTTCAAACCAATATGCCTTTGGAAACCATGATGGATCTAGTCAATACTCAGTTAGAGAGTGGAGGAAATTACAAAGTCAACTCTCAAGACTTGAAGGGAACTGGTCGTATGGACCTTCCTTCATACGCTATGCCAGATAGTAACCTCTATATGATGGAAATCGACGATAGTAGTTTGGCTGCTGCGAAAGCTGCTATCAATGATGTGATGGAGGGGAAGTAGAATGATCGATATTCATTCGCACATTGTTTTTGATGTGGACGATGGTCCGAAGTCGATAGAGGAAAGTAAAAACCTTCTAAGAGAGGCCTATAGTCAAGGAGTGCGGACAATCGTTTCAACATCGCATAGACGAAAAGGAATGTTTGAAACTCCTGAAGAAAAGATCGCAAGCAACTTTCTCAAGGTACGAGAAATGGCTAAGGAAGTTGCTGATGACCTGATCATTGCCTATGGGGCTGAAATCTACTATACTCCGGATGTCGTTGAGAAGTTGGAAAAGAAATTAATCCCCACGCTCAACGATAGTCGCTATGCTTTGATTGAATTTAGCATGAATACACCCTATCGAGATATGCATAAGGGACTGAGTGATATTCTAATGCTGGGTATTACGCCTGTCATTGCCCACATTGAACGCTATGATGCTTTAGAAAATAATGAAAAGCGCGTGCAAGAGCTGATTGACATGGGATGTTATACTCAAGTCAATAGTTCTCATATCTTGAAACCTAAACTCTTCGGAGAAACTTATAAATTCATGAAAAAGAGAGCTCAGTATTTCTTAGAGCGTGACCTCGTTCATGTAATCGCTAGTGATATGCACAACTTGGATCATAGACCTCCTCATATGGAAGAAGCCTATGATATCATTGCCAAAAAATACGGTGCAAACAAGGCCAAGGAACTCTTTAAAGAGAACCCAAGAAAAATCATAATGGATCAACTAATTTAGGAGAAAAAATGAAAGAACAAAATATGATGGAAATTGATGTATTCCACTTGTTAAAAATTCTATGGAAACGAAAATTGCTGATTGTCTTGGTAGCATTCGTGACAGGGGCAGTAGCATTTGCCTACAGTAGTTTTATTGTGAAGCCGGAGTTTACGAGTACGACTCGAATTTATGTGGTCAATCGTAATCAGGGAGATAAGCCTGGCTTGACTAACCAAGACTTGCAAGCAGGATCTTACTTGGTAAAAGACTATCGCGAAATCATTCTCTCGCAAGACGTTTTAGAGAAGGTTGCGACTGATTTGAAACTAGAACTCCCTCCAAAAGGTCTAGCTAGTAAAATTAAGGTAACAGTTCCAGTGGATACGCGTATTGTATCGATTTCTGTTACAGACCGTGCACCTGAGGAAGCTAGCCGTATCGCCAACTCTTTGAGAGAGGTTGCGGCTCAAAAAATCATCAGTGTTACGCGAGTTTCAGATGTGACAACGCTTGAAGAAGCACGTCCTGCAACATCACCATCTTCACCAAACATTCGTCGCAATACCATGCTTGGACTTCTTGCTGGAGCGGTTATAATGGTTGTCGCAGTTCTCCTAGTTGAGCTCTTAGATACACGAGTGAAACGTCCAGAAGATATTGAGGACGTGATGCAAGTTGCACTATTGGGAGTAGTTCCAAATTTGGATAAATTGAAATAGGAGAGAAAAATGCCAACGTTAGAAATTGCACAAAAAAAATTAGATTTGGCGAGAAAAGCTGAAGAGTATTACAATGCGCTTCGTACCAATATACAACTGAGTGGGAATAACTTGAAAGTGATTGCGATCACGTCTGTAAAACCGGGTGAAGGGAAGTCAACTACTTCTACAAATATTGCTTGGGCCTTTGCGCGTGCGGGCTATAAGACGCTTTTAATTGATGCCGATATTCGTAATTCTGTCATGTCAGGTGTTTTTAAATCACGTGAGAAGATTACAGGACTAACAGAGTTCTTATCTGGGACGACAGATCTATCACAAGGGCTATGTGACACCAATGTTGAAAACTTGTTTGTTATTCAAGCAGGTTCTGTATCACCAAACCCAACAGCCTTGCTACAAAGTGAAAACTTTGCAACCATGCTTGATACCTTGCGTAAGTACTTTGATTACATCATTGTGGATACAGCGCCAATCGGAGTTGTCATCGATGCAGCTATCGTCACTCAAAAATGTGATGCTTCTGTTTTGGTAACGGCAGTAGGTGAAACAAATCGTCGTGATGTCCAAAAAGCTAAAGAACAACTCGAACAAACAGGAAAACCATTCTTAGGAATTGTGCTTAATAAACTCAATACTTCAGTTGAAAAATATGGCTCCTATGGAGCATATGGAAACTATGGGAATTATGGCAAAAAATAATAAATAGTTTAGGGAAGATATTATGGAAGAAAAGGGATTGAAGATTACTTTGGCGGCAATCCAGAGTTTTCTTGTCATTTTATTAGCTTATTTACTTAGTTCTGTTAAGGAAACAGAGATTGTAAATACTTCTGTTATTATCTTGTTCATTCTTCATTTTTTTATTTTTAATATCAGTGATTATGGGCATGATTTTTTTAAAAGGGGTTATTTAGCAGAGTTTATCAACACGACAAAGTATATCGTGTTCTTTGCTTTAGCTATCAGTATTTCGAATTTTTTCTTAGAAGATCGTTTTAGTATCTCTAGACGAGGGATGATTTATTTTTTGACAATACACTCTATTCTGTTGTATTTGTTGAATCTATGCATTAAACGCTATAGAAAAAGCATCTTTCCAAATCTCAAAGGGAGTAAGAAGATATTCTTGATAACAGCGACCTCTAGGGTTGAAAAAGTCATCGATAGGCTTATAGAGTCGGGAGAAATTTTTTGGAATTTGGTGGCGGTCAGTGTTTTAGACCAGCCTGATTTTCAGCATCAATCCTTAACCGTTGTACCTGCTGAGAACATCTTAGACTTTGCTACTCATGAAGTTGTCGATGAGGTCTTTATCAATCTACCAAGTGAAGAGTACGATATCGGGGAGTTTATCTCACTTTTTGAGACAATGGGAATTGACGTGACGGTTAACCTGAATGCTTTTAATAACTATCTAGGTAGTGATAAAAAGATTCGTGGGATGGCAGGGCTGAATGTTATCACGTTTTCTACAAAATTTTATAAGACGAGTCATGTCATTGCTAAACGTTTCATTGATATTGTCGGTTCGATTGTCGGATTGATTATTTGTGGTTTGGTGAGCATTGTTTTGGTTCCAATGATTCGACAAGATGGTGGGCCAGCGATTTTTTCTCAAACGCGTATTGGAAAAAATGGTCGACATTTCACTTTTTATAAATTTCGCTCTATGCGTGTAGATGCTGAGGAGAGAAAGCAAGAACTCCTAGCGCAAAATACTATGCAGGGGGGCATGTTTAAGGTCGATGATGATCCTCGTGTCACTCCCATTGGTCGCTTTATCCGTAAGACCAGCCTAGATGAGTTACCGCAGTTTTGGAATGTTTTAATGGGAGATATGAGTCTGGTCGGAACCCGTCCCCCAACAGTGGATGAGTATGAAAAATATACACCTGAGCAAAAACGTCGATTGAGTTTTAAACCTGGGATAACAGGCTTGTGGCAAGTCAGCGGGCGAAGTGAGATCAAGGATTTCAATGAAGTTGTTAAATTAGATGTGGCCTATATTGATGATTGGACTATTTGGAAAGATATTGAAATATTGTTAAAGACCGTTAAAGTTGTATTTATGAGAGATGGGGCAAAGTAATTTCTGCCCTTCAGTCCTGTTAGGAGAGAGATGAAAAAGTCAGTTTATATCATTGGTTCAAAGGGGATTCCTGCTAAGTACGGAGGATTTGAAACCTTTGTTGAAAAATTAACCGAATATCAAAAAGACAGCAACATACAATACTATGTTGCTTGTATGCGTGAAAATTCAGCCAAGTCTGGTATTACGGAAGACCAGTTTGAGCACAATGGAGCCATTTGCTTCAACATCGATGTACCCAATATCGGACCGGCCCGCGCCATCGCTTACGATATTGCAGCGGTCAATAAGGCTATTGAATTGGCTAAGGAAAACAAGGACGAGGCTCCCATTTTTTACATTCTAGCTTGTCGCATCGGTCCTTTTATTTCTGGACTTAAGAAAAAAATTCGTGCGATCGGTGGCTCTTTGCTGGTAAATCCTGATGGCCATGAATGGCTGCGAGCAAAGTGGAGCCTGCCAGTTCGTAAGTACTGGAAATTTTCAGAGCAGCTCATGGTCAAACATGCAGATTTATTGGTCTGCGACAGTAAAAATATTGAACAATATATCCAAGAGGATTATAAGCAGTATCAACCAAAGACCACTTATATTGCCTATGGGACAGATACAGCTCCTTCAATCCTGAAAGCAGAAGATGCCAAAGTTCGGAATTGGTATCAGGAAAAAGGAGTCAGCGAAAATGGCTATTATCTAGTAGTGGGACGATTTGTTCCTGAAAATAACTACGAAGCCATGATTCGTGAATTTATCAAGTCCAAGTCCAAGAAGGACTTTGTCCTCATTACAAATGTGGAGCAAAATAAATTTTACGATCAGTTGTTACAGGATACTGGTTTTGATAAAGATCCTAGGGTTAAATTTGTTGGGACTGTCTATGACCAAGAGTTGCTCAAGTACATCCGTGAAAATGCCTTTGCCTATTTCCATGGGCATGAGGTTGGAGGGACCAACCCTTCTCTACTGGAAGCTCTAGCATCTACAAAACTGAATTTGTTGCTAGATGTTGGTTTTAACCGTGAGGTTGGTGAAGACGGGGCTATTTATTGGAAAAAAGATGAGTTGGCACGCGTCATTGAGGAAGTAGAGGGATTTAATCAGGTAGTGATAGCTGACTTGGATTTTAAGTCAAGCCAAAGAATTATCTCAGCTTTCACATGGGAAAAGATTGTGTCAGATTATGAAGAAGTGTTTAAAGGGTAAAGAATGAAACGGATTTTATACTTGCATGCTGGTGCAGAAATGTATGGAGCAGATAAGGTTTTACTGGAATTGATCAAAGGATTAGATCGCCAAGAATTTGAAGCTCACGTCATCCTACCAAATGATGGTGTTTTAGTCGAGGTCTTGCGTCAAGTTGGAGCTCAGGTTAGCGTGCTGGATTATCCGATTTTACGAAGGAAGTATTTTAATCCCAAAGGCATTGCCGACTATATTCGCTCTTATAATTTCTATGCTAAGCAAATCGCCCTCTATGCTCGAGAACACAGTATAGATATGGTTCACAATAATACAGCGGCTGTTTTGGAGGGCATCTATTTGAAACGCAAGCTCAAGCTACCTTTGATTTGGCATGTTCATGAGATTATCGTCAAACCCAAAGCTATTTCTGACTTTATCAATATGCTCATGGGACGATATGCAGACAAGATTGTGACGGTGTCCCAAGCGGTCGCTAATCATATCAAGCAGTCTCCCTTTATCAAAGATAGCCAAGTGGAAGTGATTTATAACGGTGTCGATAATGCTGTCTATTATCCAATGGATGCGTCTTCTATTCGTGAAAAATTTGACATTGCGCAAGATGCACTTGTGATTGGCATGATTGGTCGGGTCAATGCTATCAAAGGACAAAATGATTTCATAGAAGCAGTCGAGCCACTTTTGGAAAAGAATGAGCAAGCGGTGGCTTTCCTAGCTGGAGGTGTTTTTCCTGGTGAAGAATGGCGCTTAGAAGAACTAGATAAGAGAATAGCTTCTTCATCTGTTGTGTCACAAATTCATCGTATTGATTACTACGATAAGACTTCTGAACTTTATAATATGTTTGATATCTTTGTCTTACCAAGTATAAAACCTGATTCCCTACCTACAGTAGTCCTAGAAGCCATGGCTTGTTCAAAACCAGTTGTTGGTTATAACAATGGGGGAATAGCTGAAATGGTAGTAGATGACAAAAGTGGTTGCTTAGTCAAACCAAATCGTCCTCAAGAACTTTCTAATGCCATTTCTCTCTTACTAGATAGTTCTGAAAAAAGAGAAAAATTTGGGCGAGTAGGATATCAGAGACAAAAAGAGCTGTTTTCTTTGGAGAGTTACATCAAGAACTTTTCGGAGTTGTATAAAACAGATAGAAAAGATTAGTTATGAATAAAATAGATTTTGTTGTGACTTGGGTTGATGGGAATGATCCCGTGTGGCAAGAAAAAAAATCAAGCTATGATGGCTCGGTTAATACTTCTAAACAGAGTATGAATTCAGTCAAGGCTTACCGAGAATGGGGGACCTTTAAATATTGGTTTAGAGGAGTTGAAAAATTTGCTCCTTGGGTCAATAAGGTCTACCTCGTGACCGACCAGCAAAAGCCAAGCTGGTTAGATATAAATAGTGAAAAATTGGTGTTGGTAGATCATACAGAGATTATCTGTAATGACTACCTGCCAGTTTTTTCTGCCAATCCTATCGAAAGTAACATCCATCGAATCCCTGGTCTCTCAGAGCATTTTGTTTTTTTTAATGACGATATGTATTTGACAGCTCCAGTCGAGCCGACAGACTTTTTCTCAGAGGATGGTTTACCCAAATATAATACGGCTCTTTCACCGATTATTCCTGAGCGATATGGAACGGGGCATTTTCAGATAAATGACATGGAGATTGTCACTAGCTATTTCAGTCGAAATGAAATTTTGAAGAATGGCCAATTCTTTGATCCAAAGCAGGGATTAAAAAGTATCGTTAAGTCGCTACTATACCGAAATAGTCAGTTTATCTGTGGTTTCTGGGAGAGTCATCTGCCCTATCCTCTACTAAGATCAACGATGAACTTGGTATGGGAAAAGGAAAAAGCTGTCTTGGAAAGAACCTCGGCTAGTCGCTTTAGAAATCCTTCTGATACCAATGTTTGGCTCTTTAAGTATTGGCAGATTGCCAGTGGTAAATACGCTATCGGAAATCCTAAGTTGGGGGGACTATTTTCTTTGGATAATGCCGGACCAGATTTTTGGAAATTACTGAATTCTGGTAGATACCAAATTATGTGTATCAATGATGGATTTAACATTCAAGACGAGGAGCAGGTGATGACAGACTTTATCAAGGCTATGGATCAACTGCTTCCAGATAGAAGCTCATTTGAGATTTAAACTGTAAAACTAAGTAAGAGAAAGAAAAGAAAATATGATTTCGGTAATTGTGCCTGTTTACAATGTGGAGAACTACCTTCATTATGCCATGGAGAGTTTGGAACATCAGACCTACAAGGATATGGAAGTCCTCTTGATTGATGACGGTTCGAGTGATGGCTCAGGACTCTTATGTGACCAGTATGCCCAGCAATATGATTGGGTGACTAGCTACCACAAGGTCAACGGTGGCTTGTCTGATGCTCGGAACTATGGGGTCTTGAAAGCCAATGGTGACTGGATTACTTTCCTAGATCCAGACGACTATTTGGAACCTTGCGCCTTGGAATTGCTAGCAGAGCTACAAGGTCGTACCCAAGCAGATATGGTTAGTGGTAAAGTAGAGCCAACAGCTCACTATCATCGTTATCAGAACTTCCACTTGGATCAGCTTGATCTAGATCAAGTTAAGGTTTATGACAAGGCAAAGGCTCTGACTGAGATGCTCTACGGAGACCTTGTAACGGTCTCTGCTTGTGGGAAACTCTATCGGAAAGAACTTCTTGAGAAAGCTCCCTTCCCCAAGGGGCGCATCTACGAAGACCTCTATGTCATCAGTGAGCAACTCAACCAAGCCCAATCCGTGGCTTTGTACCATCTTCCGATTTACCATTATTACCATAGACCTGGTAGCATTACTGCCTCGGATTTCACACCAAAACAATACGAGTTTTACGAAGCAATCGATCATTTAAAAGAGGTTGTGAATGCAACCTATCCTGAGAGTTCAGAACTCCAAGAAGCCATTATTTCTCGCTTCTTTACAGGAAGTCTTCTTATCTTTACGATGATTCATGATGGAAATCCAGCAGAGTTTAAGCGACTTCAGGAGAAGATGAGGCCATATTTGCCTCTTGTTTTGAAGAATGCTAGAGTTAGTAAGAAACGTAAGATTCTCTATGTTTTGATTAGTAGGTATCCGCGGCTCTATTATCAATTTAAAAAGTTAAAAAAATCCTAAGTAAGAGTTAGGGATGAAAGAAGAAAAGGAAAAAGAAAATGTTAAAGTTAGAACGTGATAAATTGCTAATTGCAGCAGTTTTAATAGTGGTTGTCTCCATAGATATGATCAATACGTCTATGTTAGCTCCTGTTTTACCTAATATTCCTAATGTAGTTCCTTTTTTTGCGGTCCTGTTACTTGCTATGCGATTTGCTTATATTCATCACTACTCTATAAGCTATCTTATCTTTGCACCAATTCTTCTTTTTGCTGGGGGCATGGTTTACTATAAGACTGGGAACCTTAATGCTTTGATGTATATGTTTCTGCTTGTCTTTCTTTACAAGGCTGAGATGGAAAGTGTACTTAAAATATACTCTGTTGTAGCCTTGTTTTTTATTGTATTGATAGTGCTCTTGGCCGTGATTGGTGCTATTCCAAACTTGCAATTTGTCCAATCACGATCTGCGGGAGTCGTTGTTCGAAATTCATTTGGCTTTATTTATCCAACTGATTTTGCTTCTCACTGTTTTTATCTATATACAGCTATATCGTATATCTTTAGAAAGAAATTCATTATTTTACGGACTGCCTTAGGATTTGGTCTGGCTTATTTCATTATTCGATATTGTGATGCGAGGCTTAATGCCGCTTCTATTACTGTAATGGCGCTCATTTTTCTGTACTTTTATTTCCGAAATGATAAACAGCGACGGCTTTTTGCTTTACTTCCTTTATCGGCTGGTATAGCGTCTTCAGTAATGATTTATCTCTCTTCTAAATTTACCTGGTCTCATCCAATGTATGTGGCTCTAAACAATTTTTTTAGTATGAGATTACACCTAGGACATGAGGCACTAAAAAAATATGCAGTGCAGTGGTTTGGGATTCGGGGCATATCATTTGTCGGTTATGGGGGGCGTACAGAATCCGTTTTGAGCTACGACTATGTAGACTCTTCCTACGTTCAGATGCTCTTTACCTATGGGATGATTCCAGTTCTCTTATTGGTCGTGTTATACATAGTTAGGTCTTGGTCACTTTATCGCAAAAAGAATTATTTGCTATTGACGGCCTTATCCTTAATAGCAGTCAACTGTATGTTTGAGGCCTTCTGGGTTCGCCCGTCTTATAATATTTTTATGTTTACTCTATTTGCAACCTTGCCAGTTATTGAATTTGAATCGAAGAAATCTACAACGAGGAACTCCTTGTGAAAGTATTAAAAAATTATTTATATAATCTTTCTTATCAGCTGTTAGTAATCGTTTTACCAGTCATTACTACACCCTATATTACTCGGGTTTTCTCATCCAATGACTTAGGTTCCTATGGGTACTACAACTCAATAGTAACTTACTTTATACTCTTAGCGACACTTGGGGTGGCCAATTATGGGACAAAGGAAATTTCCGGCCATCGTAAGGAAGTCGAAAAGACCTTCTGGGGTATTTACAGTTTACAAGTCCTTTCAACCTGTTTAGCGGTTACGCTTTATATAGTTGTCTGCTTGCTTGTGCCGTCGATGAACAATCCAATTGCTTATATACTTGGCTTTAGTTTGCTGTCTCGTGGTTTTGATATTTCTTGGCTTTTTCAAGGGTTAGAAGATTTCAAAAAAATCACAGCTCGTAACACAATGGTCAAACTTCTAGGTGTTGTTTCGATATTCCTATTTGTTAAGAAACCATCCGACTTGTACTTGTATATCATCCTCTTGGTTGCCTATGATCTACTAGGTCAGTTGAGTATGTGGCTTCCTGCTCGGGAGCACATTCGCAAGCCGCATTTGGATATAGCCTATGCCAAAGAGCATATTAAACCAGTCATTCTATTGTTTCTGCCACAGATTGCCATTTCACTCTACATCACGCTAGATCGCACCATGTTGGGTGCCTTGTCTTCGACCAAGGATGTCGGGATCTATGATCAAGCCTTGAAATTATTGAATATTTTGTTGACTTTGGTAACGTCGCTTGGTAGTGTTATGTTGCCTCGGGTCTCCAATCTCCTCTCATCAGGCAATCAAAAGGCGGTTAACAAGTTACATGAAATGTCTTTCTTAGTGTATAACTTGGTTATCTTCCCGATGATTGCGGGGATTTTAATTGTTAACAAAGATTTTGTCAATTTTTTCCTGGGGCAAGACTTCCAAGATGCTCGCTATGCGATTGCCATCATGGCCTTTAGAATGTTCTTTATTGGCTGGACCAATATAATGGGAATTCAAATCTTGATTCCTCACAATAAGAATCGTGAATTTATGCTATCAACAACTATTCCAGCTGTTTTTAGTGTGGGCTTGAATCTCCTCTTAATCCCGCCTTTGGGCTATATTGGAGCTTCAATTGTATCTGTTGCGACTGAAGGTTTGGTCTGGCTGATTCAACTCTACTTTACACGTTCGTATCTAAAAGAGGTCAAGATTCTACCATCCATGCTAAAAATACTTCTAGCAGCACTACTGATGTACGGCGCCCTGTATTCTGCACAAGCTTTCATGCACTTCTCGTCTGTTGTGAATGTCTTGATTTATGCTGCCCTTGGCTCCCTAGTCTATGGCGGCTTGGTTTTGCTCTTACGTGTCTTGGATTTTCAAGAACTAAAAAGTGTTTTAAAGAAATAAGGAGATTTTATGTACGATTATTTGATTGTCGGTGCTGGCTTGTCAGGTGCAATCTTTGCCTACGAAGCTAACAAACGTGGCAAGAAGGTGAAGGTGATTGATAAACGAGAACATATTGGTGGGAATATCTATTGCCAATCTGTTGAAGGAATCAATGTCCACAAGTATGGGGCTCATATCTTCCATACATCTAATAAAAAGGTATGGGAATATGTCAATCAGTTTGCGGAGTTTAACAATTATATCAATTCTCCTATTGCCAACTATCAAGGACATCTTTACAATCTGCCTTTCAATATGAACACTTTCTATGCTTTGTGGGGGACAAAGACACCCCAAGAAGTCAAGGACAAGATTGCTGAGCAGACGACACACATGCAAGATGTTGAGCCTAAAAACTTAGAGGAACAAGCCATTAAGTTGATTGGTATGGATGTCTATGAAAAGCTAATCAAGGGCTACACCGAAAAGCAATGGGGGCGTTCTGCTACTGAACTACCACCCTTTATCATCAAGCGTTTACCTGTTCGATTGACCTATGATAACAATTATTTCAATGACCGTTACCAAGGGATTCCAATTGGTGGTTACAATGTCATCATCGAAAAGTTGTTGGAAGGAATCGAAGTAGAGCTTAATACAGATTTCTTTGCTGATCGTGAGAACTTGGAGGCTTCAGCGAATAAGATTGTTTTCACGGGGATGATTGATCAGTTCTTTGACTACAAGTTTGGTGAACTTGAGTATCGTAGTCTCCGTTTTGAGCATGAGATTCTGGACCAAGAAAATCATCAAGGAAATGCTGTAGTCAACTATACTGAACGTGATATTCCTTATACGCGTATCATCGAACACAAACATTTTGAGTTTGGGACTCAGGACAAGACGGTTATTACTCGAGAATATCCAGCAGATTGGAAAAGAGGAGATGAACCTTACTATCCAATCAATGATGCCAAAAACAATGCTATTTATGAGCAGTATCTAGCAGAAGCTGAGAAAAATGGCCACGTTATCTTCTGTGGTCGCTTGGCAGATTATAAATACTATGATATGCATGTGACTGTTGAACGTGCATTGGATGTGGTAGAAGAAGAACTAGGGAGCATCTAAGAACATCACAGATAAAGGGGAGAAAAGGTGAAATATTATCTGAAGGATTCATTTCTGCATAATGCACACGAAAAGAATGCAGGGAGTAAGGCGCGAAATGATGTAGAATCTATTCTAATCTCAGAGGGTTATGAGGGGTTGGAGCTCAAGGTTGAGAATTGGTATAAGATGAATTTCTTTAAAGCTCAACAACACAAATATCGTGCGACCAAGTCTGTGTTTGATCAGTTGGGAGCCGGAGATGAATTGGTGATTCAGTTCCCTATTATCCACCATACATTTTTCATCTCACAACTCATTAAGCAGGCGCAAAAGAGAGGAGCAAAATTCTATCTTTTGATCCATGATATTGAAACCTTGCGTCATGCAGCAGGTTCGGAAGTGAAATTCCGTCATAAAGTGCGCAATTACTTCCAAGAAAAGAAAGCTTTGATGTCAGTGGATGGCATTATCGTTCATAACGATATCATGAAGAAAGTTCTGGTAGGTCAAGGAGTGCCAGCAGATAAAATGGTTAGCTTGGAAATTTTTGACTATCTGATTCCAAACTTTGCTGAAAAACCAAATCTCCAAAAAGACCAGCCTATTATCGTAGCTGGAAATTTGAACCCTGCAAAGTCAGGTTATCTTTATAACTTGCCAGACCAGCCCGCCTATAACTTGTATGGGGTGGGCTACGATGAAAGTCGTGCATTGAAAAACACTAGCTACTTTGGTTCCTTTATGCCAGATGACCTCCCAGCTGCTCTTGAAGGTAGTTTTGGTTTGGTATGGGACGGAGACAGCTCAGAAACCTGCCAAGGTTCTTACGGAAACTATCTACGCTTTAACAATTCGCACAAGGCCTCTCTCTACTTAGCTTCAGGTTTTCCCCTAATAGTCTGGAAAGAGTCGGCTCTCGCACATTTTGTTCTGGATAAAGAGTGTGGTCTAGCAGTTGATTCTCTACACGACCTCCAAAAAGTACTAGATGATTTGACACTTCAAGACTACAAGGAACTTTCAGAACAAGCTAGGAACGTTGGAGCTGCTCTTCGAGACGGAGCCTATTTAAAAGCTGCCTTATCCAAATTGAAGTAAATTCCGTAGGGAATTTGGGACAAGATGAAATATAATATAGGATAGGTAATTAGCCAGAAAGGAAACCTATTATGAAAGGTATTATTCTTGCGGGTGGTTCGGGAACGCGCCTGTACCCACTTACTCGAGCTGCGTCAAAACAGCTGATGCCGGTTTATGATAAACCCATGATTTACTATCCTTTGTCAACCTTGATGTTGGCTGGGATTAAGGACATTTTGATCATCTCAACACCACAGGATTTACCCCGTTTTAAGGACCTGCTCTTGGATGGCTCCGAATTTGGGATCAAGCTTTCCTATGCGGAACAGCCTAGTCCCGATGGACTTGCTCAGGCTTTTCTTATCGGTGAAGAATTTATCGGTGACGATAGTGTTGCATTGATTTTAGGCGATAATATCTATCATGGGCCTGGTTTGAGCAAAATGCTTCAAAAGGCAGCCAAGAAAGAGAAGGGTGCGACTGTTTTTGGCTACCAAGTGAAGGATCCAGAGCGTTTTGGTGTGGTCGAGTTTGATACAGACATGAATGCTATTTCCATAGAAGAAAAACCGGAGAATCCTCGCTCTAACTATGCAGTGACTGGTCTTTATTTCTATGACAATGATGTTGTGGAGATTGCCAAACAGATAAAACCGAGTGCTCGTGGCGAGTTGGAAATCACAGATGTTAACAATGCTTATTTGAAGCGTGGGGATTTGTCTGTTGAGGTTATGGGGCGTGGTTTCGCCTGGTTAGATACAGGGACACATGAGAGTCTGTTAGAGGCCTCCCAATATATCGAAACGGTTCAAAGGATGCAAAATGTTCAGGTTGCCAACCTAGAAGAAATTGCCTATCGAATGGGTTATATCAGCCGTGAAGATGTACTGGAATTGGCGCAACCTCTTAAGAAGAATGAATACGGACAATACCTGCTCCGTTTGATTGGAGAAATCTAGATGACAGATAATTTTTTCGACAAAACACTTGCAGTGCGTAAGATTGATGCCATTCCAGGTATGTTAGAGTTTGACATTCCAGTTCATGGAGACAATCGAGGCTGGTTTAAGGAAAATTTTCAGAAAGAAAAGATGCTACCGCTTGGTTTTCCTGAAAGCTTCTTTGTTGAAGGGAAACTGCAAAATAATGTCAGCTTTTCTCGTAAAAATGTTCTTCGAGGCCTCCATGCCGAACCTTGGGACAAGTATATCTCAGTAGCAGACAATGGAAAAGTTCTGGGTTCTTGGGTTGACCTACGTGAAGGTGGAACTTTTGGAAATGTTTATCAGACCGAGATTGATGCAAGTAAGGGAATCTTTGTCCCTCGTGGCGTAGCCAATGGTTTCCAAGTACTCTCGGATGCAGTTTCTTATAGCTATCTGGTCAATGACTACTGGGCACTTGAACTCAAGCCTAAATATGCCTTTGTCAACTATGCAGACCCAGCCTTGGGAATTGAGTGGGATAATCTAGCAGAAGCAGAAGTTTCAGAAGCAGACAAACATCATCCCCTACTTAAGGATGTAAAACCTCTGAGAAAAGAAGATTTGTAAAAAAATTAGGGAATAAAAATGACTGAATACAAAAATATCATCGTGACAGGTGGAGCTGGTTTTATCGGTTCTAACTTTGTTCATTATGTTTATAATAACTTTCCAGATGTTCATGTGACAGTGCTGGATAAGCTGACTTATGCGGGGAATCGTGCCAATATTGAAGAAATTTTAGGCGACCGAGTTGAGTTGGTTGTTGGAGATATTGCTGATGCAGCCTTGGTCGATAAGCTGGCAGCTGAGGCGGATGCTATTGTTCACTATGCGGCTGAAAGTCACAATGACAACTCACTTAATGATCCGAGTCCCTTTATCCATACCAACTTCATCGGGACTTACACTCTTTTGGAAGCGGCTCGTAAATACGACCTTCGTTTTCACCATGTTTCAACTGACGAAGTCTATGGGGACCTGCCTCTACGTGAAGATTTGCCAGGTCATGGAGAAGGTCCAGGTGAGAAATTTACGGCTGAAACCAAGTACAATCCCAGCTCGCCTTACTCATCAACCAAGGCGGCTTCAGACTTGATTGTCAAAGCTTGGGTGCGCTCATTTGGTGTTAAAGCGACTATTTCTAACTGTTCAAACAACTATGGTCCTTACCAACATATCGAGAAGTTTATTCCGCGCCAGATCACCAATATCTTGAGTGGAATCAAGCCAAAACTCTACGGTGAAGGTAAAAACGTTCGTGACTGGATTCATACCAATGACCATTCATCAGGTGTTTGGACAATTTTGACAAAGGGTCAAATCGGGGAAACCTACTTGATTGGTGCGGATGGTGAAAAGAACAATAAGGAAGTCCTGGGACTCATCCTCAAGGAAATGGGACAGCCAGCTGATGCTTATGATCATGTGACAGACCGTGCGGGTCACGACCTTCGCTATGCTATCGATGCTAGCAAGCTCCGTGATGAACTAGGGTGGAAGCCAGAGTTTACCAATTTTGAAGCAGGTATCAAAGAGACCATCAAGTGGTACACAGACAACCAAGACTGGTGGAAATCTGAAAAAGAAGCCGTCGAGGCTAACTATGCTAAAACGCAACAAGTGATTAACTAAATGCATACTAAAAAGCAAGAGACTTTGAGTTCTCTTGCTTTTTATGTATGTCGTAATCTTCTATTCTCTTATTTCTTGTTTATAAAACTCTTTAAGGGCAGCTTGCCAGGTTGGAATGACGAAACCTGTCGCCTTCGCTTTGGCCAAACTCATGGTTGAGTTGAGGGGACGTTTGGCCTTTGCAGGAAACTTGCTGGAGTCTACTGGAATCACTTCAACATCACTGTCTTTAAGAATCTCGACAGCGAAGTCATACCAAGTGGTATCTTCAGTGGAGTCATTTGATAAGTGGTAGTAGCCATACTCTTTTTGATTATCAGTCAGGTAGGTCATGAACTCGGCCAAGGTTCGTGTCCAGGTTGGGCGGCCGTGTTGGTCGTTGACAACAGTGAGAGTTTTATGGGTTTTGGCAAGATTTTGCATGGTAAAGACAAAGTTTTTTCCATAATTTCCAAAGACCCAAGCAGTGCGGATGATATAATGCTGTGACGTAAGGTTTTCAACAAGTTCTTCCCCCATTCGCTTGGTCCGTCCGTACTCTGTTTGCGGATCAGGTAGGTCATCGACTTCCCACTCTTGTCCGACGGGTTTCTTTCCATCAAAGACGTAGTCTGTTGAGATATAGACCAGAGTAGCTCCGTATTTCTCAGAGGCCTTGGCTACATTTTCAGTTCCAGTTACGTTGATGGCAAAATCCAGTTCTTTTCCCTCATCTTCTGCCGCATCAACAGCAGTATAAGCTGCACAATGATAGACCAGAGTTGGATTAACCTCGGCAAAGACTTTCTCAACCATTTCAGCATTAGTGATATCCATTTCGGCCACATCTACTGCAACATAGTCCACATTTCGTTCATCTAGTAAATAACGTAGTTCGGTACCGAGTTGACCATTTGCACCTGTAATTAATATCATTGTCTTCTCCTTAACTTTTCTTCTATCTAATCATAGCAAAAAAATGATAAAAAATCTGATTTTCGGCCCTTGTTTTGCTGGTTTAAGATATAAAAATATAGTATTAGAGAATAATAATTTTATAATAGAAAACTTATTTTTCAGAATTTACCAAATTAATTCAAAAATTCTGAAAATTTTATTGACATGTTTCTGAAAAGGGACTATAATGGGGTGAAAGTTTTAAAGGAGAAAACAATGAAAAGTTCAAAACTACTTGCCCTTGCGGGTGTGACGTTATTGGCAGCTGCGACTCTTGCAGCCTGCTCTGGATTAAGTTCAAATGCTAAAGGTGAGAAAACATTCTCATACATTTACGAAACGGATCCTGATAACCTAAACTATTTGACAACTGGTAAGGCAGCTACAGCAAATATTACTAGCAACGTTATCGATGGCTTACTTGAAAATGACCGCTATGGGAACTTTGTACCATCTATGGCTGAGGATTGGTCTGTATCTAAGGATGGATTGACTTACACGTATACACTCCGAAAGGATGCAAAATGGTATACATCTGAAGGTGAGGAGTATGCAGAAGTTAAAGCTCAAGACTTTGTAACTGGTCTTAAGTATGCTGCTGATAAGAAATCAGATGGTCTTTACCTGGTTCAGGAATCTATCAAGGGATTGGATGCTTACGTCAAAGGAGAAATTACAGATTTTTCTCAAGTAGGAATCAAAGCTCTTGATGATTATACCGTTCAATACACATTGAACAAGCCAGAAAGTTTCTGGAATTCTAAGACAACAATGGGTGTTCTGGCTCCTGTTAATGAAGAATTTTTAAACTCTAAAGGGGATGACTTTGCTAAAGGTACGGACCCAAGTAGCATTCTCTACAATGGACCATTCTTACTCAAATCAATCGTAGCCAAATCATCAGTCGAGTTCGAAAAGAATCCAAACTATTGGGATAAAGACAATGTCCATCTTGATAAAGTGAAATTATCCTTCTGGGATGGCCAAGATACTAATAAGCCAACTGAAGCTTTCAAAGACGGTAGCTTTACAATGGCTCGTCTCTTCCCAACAAGTGCTAGTTACTCAGAGACTGAAAAAACATTCAAAGACAATATCGTTTATACCCAACAAGATTCTACTACTTATTTAGTAGGCACAAATATCGATCGTCAGTCTTATAAGTACACTTCTAAGACAACAGATGAGGAAAAAGCATCAACCAAGAAGGCACTTTTGAATAAGGACTTCCGTCAAGCTATTGCATTTGGTTTTGATAGAACAGCCTACGCTTCTCAAGTAAATGGTGCAAGCGGGGCTACTAAACTGCTTCGTAACTTATTTGTTCCTCCTACATTTGTACAGGCAGATGGGAAAAACTTTGGAGAATTAGTTAAAGAAAAATTGGTGACCTATGGAGACGAGTGGAGCAACGTAAACTTGGATGATGCCCAAGATGGACTCTACAATCCTGACAAAGCCAAAGCAGAATTCGCTAAAGCTAAGGCTGCCCTTCAAGCGGAAGGTGTGAAATTCCCAATCCACTTGGATATGCCTGTAGATCAAACCAATACAACAAAAGTTCAACGTGTTCAATCTTTTAAACAGTCAGTTGAAGAAAATCTAGGATCAGATAATGTGGTTATTGATATCCAACAACTCCAAAAAGATGATGTTCAAAACATTACCTACTTCGCTGAAACTGCGGCTGGAGAAGACTGGGATATCTCAGATAACGTGGGTTGGTCTCCAGACTATATCGATCCATCTACTTATCTTGATATTATCAAGCCTTCTGTAGGAGAAAATACGAAAACATATCTAGGATTTGATTCTGGGACAAACAACGCTGCGGCTAAGCAAGTTGGTTTAGAAGATTATGAAAAAATGGTTGTGGAAGCTGGTGAAGAAACTACTGATGTTTCAAAACGTTATGAGAAATATGCTGCTGCCCAAGCTTGGTTGACAGACAGTGCCTTGCTCATCCCAACAACTTCTCAAACTGGTCGTCCAATGTTGTCTAAGATGGTACCATTTACACTTCCGTTTGCATACTCTGGTAACAAGGGTATGAGCGAAGCCCTCTTGTATAAATACCTAGATGTACAAGATAAACCAGTAACAGCAGATGAATACCAAAAAGCTCAAGAAAAATGGTTGAAAGAAAAAGAAGAGTCTAATAAAAAGGCCCAAGAAGATCTCGCAAACCATGTGAAATAACTTTTTAAAAATAAAGGATTTAGCCATTGAGATGATGGTTAGGTCCTTTTTTATCTTTGCTATAAGACTTTGTAAGATGAGAAACAGAATTTTTCAGAATAGAGAAAAAATTCTTCATTTTTAGGTTTTCCCTATTGCTTTCTTTCTCATTATTTGTTATATTAAAAGTACAATTATTTTTTTTATTACGCTTAAGCATTGCACTTTCGGAGGAAGGAGTATTTTTTAAAAAAGAAATGTAAACGCTTACGTGAAAACGAAAGGATTTAGGAGTTCATGGATAAACGATTTTTTGAAAAACGCTGTAAGTTCAGTATTCGTAAGTTTACGCTTGGAGTAGCTTCGGTAATGATTGGGGCGACTTTCTTTGCTGCTGCTCCAGTCTTAGCAGATCAAGCAACTGTTGGCTCAACAAATAATTTACCGAGCGAACTGGCTGATTTGGATAAGCGGGCTAGTGATGAGGGGCGAGATTTTGATCAGGACGCTGCTGCTCAGAATCCTGGTTCTGATGAAATAACTGATGGACCTAAGACTGAAGAGGAATTGTTAGCTCAAGAAAAGGAAAAGTCAGAAAAACCAAGCAATCTTCCAAAAGAACTAGAAGATAAGTTGGAGAAAGCTGAAGACAATGGACACGAAGTTGATAAGGATCAATTGGCGCAAGATACTGGAAAACTTGTTCCAGAAGATGTAGCTAAAACGACTAACGGGGAATTAAACTACGGAGCAACTGTTAAAATCAAGACGCCATCTGGCGAAGGTAGTGGTATTGTTATTGGGAAAGACCTTGTTTTGACTGTTTCTCATAACTTTATCAAGGACAGCCAAGATGGAAATATCCGTAAGGTTGTTGACAATGACCAAGGGGATGGAGATATCTATAGTATCTCTTATCCAGGATTGCCAGATGTCAAGTTTGGCAAGAAAGACGTCATTCACTGGGATCGTGAGGGCTATCTAAAAGGCTTCAAGAACGATTTGGCACTTGTGAGATTACGTACGGTTCTTGAAAACACTCCAGTAGAAGTGACTAAAAAGCCAGTTGTTAAGAAAATCGGAGATAAACTCCATGTCTTTGGTTATCCAGAAGGGAAATTGAATCCGATTGTCAATACTACAGTTGATTTTGCGGAACCATACGGAGAAGGTGTCCAAGGGATTGGTTACCAAGGAGGAAAACCGGGCGCTAGTGGTGGTGGTATCTTTGATACAGAAGGCAAACTAGTCGGTGTTCACCAAAATGGTGTAGTTGGAAAACGGAGCGGCGGCATTCTCTTCTCACCAGCTCAACTAAAATGGATCCAAGACCATATGCAGGGAATTTCAAGTGTGAAACCAGCAGACTTGGAAGAGAAAGAGAAACCGGCTGAAGAAAAACCAAAAGAGGATAAACCGGCAGCTGCTAAACCTGAAACACCTAAGACAGTAACACCTGAATGGCAAACAGTAGCGAAGAAAGAACAACAAGGAACAGTCACTATTCGCGAAGAAAAGGGTGTTCGCTACAATCAGTTGTCGTCGACTGCGCAGAACGACAATGGCGATAAACCAGCCTTGTTTGAAAAACAAGGATTGACAGTTGACGCCAATGGAAATGCGACTGTTGATCTAACTTTCAAAGAAGATTCTGAAAAAGGCAAATCACGTTTTGGTGTTTTCTTGAAATTTAAAGACACCAATAACAATGTTTTTGTAGGATATGACTCAGGTGGTTGGTTCTGGGAATACAAAACTCCAGGTAATAGCACATGGTATAAAGGCAACCGTGTAGCAGCACCAGAAACGGGTTCTGTAAACCGTCTTTCTATCACTCTTAAGTCAGATGGCCAGCTTAATGCTAGCAATAACGATGTCAATCTCTTTGACACAGTGACTTTACCAGGAGCGGTCAATGAGAATCTTAAAAATGAGAAAAAGATTCTTCTTAAAGCAGGAACTTATGGCAATGACCGTACGGTTGTCAGCGTTAAAACAGACAATCAAGAAGGCGTAAAAGCGGATGATACTCCTGCCCAGAAAGAAACAGGTCCAGCCGTTGATGATAGCAAGGTGACTTATGATACGATTCAGTCTAAGGTCCTCAAGGCAGTGATTGACCAAGCCTTTCCTCGTGTCAAGGAATACACCTTGAATGGACATACTTTGCCAGGACAGGTGCAACAGTTCAACCAAGTCTTTATCAATAACCACCGAATCACCCCTGAAGTTACTTATAAGAAAATCAATGAAACAACAGCAGAGTACGTTATGAAGCTTCGCGATGATGCTCACTTAATCAATGCGGAAATGACCGTACGCTTGCAAGTTGTGGACAATCAATTACACTTTGATGTGACCAAGATTGTCAACCACAATCAAGTCACTCCTGGTCAAAAGATTGATGATGAAAGAAAATTGCTTTCTACGATTAGTTTCCTTGGTAATGCTTTAGTCTCTGTTTCGAGTGATCAAGCTGGTGCTAAGTTTGATGGGGCAACCATGTCAAACAACACCCATGTCAGCGGAGATGATCATATCGATGTAACCAATCCAATGAAAGACTTGGCTAAGGGTTACATGTATGGATTTGTTTCTACAGATAAGCTTGCTGCAGGTGTTTGGAGTAATTCTCAAAACAGCTATGGTGGTGGTTCGAATGACTGGACTCGTTTGACAGCTTATAAAGAAACAGTCGGAAATGCCAACTATGTAGGAATTCATAGCTCTGAATGGCAATGGGAAAAAGCTTATAAGGGCATTGTTTTCCCAGAATACACCAAGGAACTTCCAAGTGCTAAGGTTGTTATCACTGAAGATGCCAATGCAGACAAGAAAGTCGATTGGCAAGATGGTGCCATTGCTTATCGTAGCATCATGAACAACCCTCAAGGTTGGGAAAAAGTCAAGGATATCACAGCTTATCGTATCGCGATGAACTTTGGTTCTCAAGCACAAAACCCATTCCTCATGACTCTAGATGGTATCAAGAAGATCAACCTCCATACAGATGGTCTTGGGCAAGGTGTTCTCCTTAAAGGATATGGTAGTGAGGGACATGACTCTGGTCACTTGAACTATGCTGATATTGGTAAACGTATTGGTGGTGTCGAAGACTTCAAGACCTTGATCGAAAAAGCGAAGAAATATGGAGCTCATCTAGGTATCCACGTGAACGCTTCTGAGACTTATCCTGAGTCTAAATACTTTAATGAAAATATTCTTCGTAAGAATCCAGATGGAAGCTACAGCTATGGCTGGAACTGGCTAGACCAAGGTATCAACATTGATGCGGCTTATGACTTGGCGCATGGACGCTTGGCTCGCTGGGAAGACTTGAAGAAAAAACTTGGTGATGGTCTCGACTTTATCTATGTGGACGTTTGGGGCAATGGCCAATCAGGTGATAACGGTGCCTGGGCTACCCACGTTCTTGCTAAAGAGATCAACAAACAAGGCTGGCGCTTTGCGATTGAGTGGGGCCATGGTGGTGAGTACGACTCTACCTTCCAACACTGGGCAGCTGACTTGACCTATGGTGGCTACACTAACAAAGGTATCAACAGTGCCATCACGCGCTTTATCCGTAACCACCAAAAAGATGCTTGGGTAGGTGACTACAGAAGTTACGGTGGTGCTGCAGACTACCCACTTCTAGGTGGTTACAGCATGAAGGACTTTGAAGGCTGGCAAGGAAGAAGCGACTACAATGGCTATGTAACCAACCTCTTTGCCCATGATGTCATGACTAAGTACTTCCAACACTTCACTGTAAGTAAATGGGAAAATGGTACACCAGTTACCATGACCGACAACGGTAGCACCTATAAATGGACTCCAGAAATGAAGGTTGAGCTAGTCGATGCAGCAGGTAACAAGGTTGTTGTGACTCGTAAGTCAAACGATGTCAATAGCCCACAATACCGTGAACGAACAGTAACGCTCAACGGACGTGTCATCCAAGATGGTTCAGCTTACTTGACTCCTTGGAACTGGGATGCGAATGGTAAGAAACTTCCTACTGATAAGGAAAAAATGTACTACTTCAATACGCAAGCTGGTGCAACAACTTGGACCCTTCCGAGCGATTGGGCCAATAGCAAGGTTTACCTTTACAAGCTAACTGACCAAGGTAAAACAGAAGAGCAAGAACTAACTGTAACAGATGGTAAGATTACCCTAGACCTTCTCGCAAATCAACCATACGTTCTTTACCGTTCAAAACAAAGCAATCCTGAAATGTCATGGAGCGAAGGCATGCATATCTATGACCAAGGATTTAACAGTGGAACCTTGAAACACTGGACCATTTCAGGCGATGCTTCTAAGGCAGAAATTGTCAAGTCTCAAGGCGCAAACGATATGCTTCGTATTCAAGGAAACAAAGAAAAAGTTAGTCTCACTCAGAAATTAACTGGCTTGAAACCAAATACTAAGTATGCCGTTTATGTGGGTGTTGATAACCGTAGTAATGCCAAGGCGAGCATTACTGTAAACACTGGTGAAAAAGAAGTGACTACTTATACCAATAAGTCTCTCGCTCTCAACTATGTTAAGGCCTACGCCCACAATACACGTCGTGACAATGCTACAGTTGACAATACAAGTTACTTCCAAAACATGTATGCCTTCTTTACAACTGGATCTGACGTCTCAAATGTTACTCTTACTTTGAGTCGTGAAGCTGGTGATGAGGCAACTTACTTTGATGAAATTCGTACCTTTGAAAATAATTCAAGCATGTACGGAGAAAACCATGATACAGGTAAAGGAACCTTCAAACAAGACTTTGAAAATGTTGCTCAGGGTATCTTCCCATTCGTAGTGGGCAGTGTCGAAGGTGTTGAAGACAACCGCACTCACTTGTCTGAAAAGCATGATCCATATACACAACGTGGTTGGAACGGTAAGAAAGTTGATGATGTTATCGATGGAAATTGGTCACTCAAGACCAATGGACTGGTTAGCCGTCGTAACTTGGTTTACCAAACCATCCCACAAAACTTCCGTTTTGAAGCAGGTAAGACCTACCGTGTAACCTTTGAATACGAAGCAGGTTCAGACAATACCTATGCCTTTGTAGTCGGTAAGGGAGAATTCCAGTCAGGTCGTCGTGGTAATCAAGCAAGCAACTTGGAAATGCATGAATTGCCAAATACTTGGACAGATTCTAAGAAAGCCAAGAAGGCAACCTTCCTCGTGACAGGTGCAGAAACAGGCGATACTTGGGTAGGTATCTACTCAACTGGAAATGCAAGCAATACTCGTGGTGATTCTGGTGGAAATGCCAACTTCCGTGGTTATAACGACTTCATGATGGATAATCTTCAAATCGAAGAAATTACCCTAACAGGTAAGATGTTGACAGAAAATGCTCTGAAGAACTACTTGCCAACTGTAGCCATGACCAACTACACCAAAGAGTCTATGGACGCCTTGAAAGAAGCAGTCTTTAATCTCAGCCAAGCAGATGATGACATTAGCGTAGAAGAAGCGCGTGCAGAGATTGCCAAGATTGAAGCCTTGAAGAATGCTTTGGTTCAGAAGAAGACAGCCTTGGTAGCAGAAGACTTTGAAAGTTTGGATGCGCCTGCCCAACCGGGTGAAGGCCTAGAGAATGCCTTTGATGGCAATGTTTCTAGCCTATGGCATACATCTTGGAATGGAGGAGATGTAGGCAAGCCTGCAACCATGGTCTTGAAAGAACCTACTGAAATCACAGGACTTCGCTATGTTCCACGTGCATCCGATTCAAATGGAAACTTGCGAGATGTGAAACTAGTTGTCACAGATGAGTCTGGTAAGGAACATACCTTTACCGTAACAGATTGGCCAAATAACAACAAACCAAAAGATATTGACTTTGGTAAGACAATCAAGGCTAAGAAAATTGTCCTTACTGGTACCAAGACATACGGAGATGGTGGAGATAAATACCAATCTGCAGCGGAACTCATCTTTACTCGTCCACAAGTAGCAGAGACACCTCTTGACTTGTCAGGCTATGAAGCGGCTTTAGCTAAGGCGCAGAAATTGACAGACAAAGAAAATCAAGAGGAAGTGGCTGGAGTTCAGGCCAGCATGAAATATGCGACGGATAATCATCTCTTGACTGAAAGAATGGTCGAGTTCTTCGCAGACTATCTCAACCAATTACAAGATAAGGCTGCTAAACCAGACACTCCTACAAGCAGCAAGGGTGAGGAGCAACCTCCAGTTCTTGAAGTTCCTGAATATACAGGCCCTTACGGAACAGCTGGAGAAGAAGCGGCTGTTCATGATCTACCTGAGTTTAAGGGCGGTGTCAATGCGGCAGAAGCAGCTGTTCATAACCTAGCTGAGTTCAAGGGTGGAGTCAATGCAGTTCAAGCCTTGGTAAACGAATTGCCAGAATACAAAGGTGGAGCCAATGCAGTTCTAGCAGCTGCAAATGAAGTTCCAGAGTATAGAGGTGGAGTCAATGCAGTTGAGGCCTTGGTAAATGAAAAACCAGCTTACACAGGTGTATTGGCTACAGCTGGTGATCAAGCAGCTCCAACAGTTGAAAAACCTGAGTACCCGCTCACTCCAAGCCCAGTAGCTGATGCCAAAACTCCAAGAGCTAAAGATGAAGAAAAACTACCTGCTACAGGGGAGCACAGCTCAGAAGTAGCCCTCTTCTTAGCAAGTGTTAGTATCGCTTTATCTGCTGCTGTTCTTGGGACAAAACGAAAAGAAGACTAAACAGATTTGGTTTTAGAAGTCCAAAAGATCTCGAATCAAATAGGATCAAACAGCCGGAGAGGACCTCTTGGTTCTCTCCTTTTTCAAAGGAGAAATGATACCGCTTACTCATGTATGCGGATGAAAGGAATAGGAGAAAGATGGATAGACATTTTTTTGAGAAACGCTGTCACTTTAGTATAAGAAAATTTGCAATCGGTGCAGCCTCCGTTATGATTGGTGCTAGTATCTTTGGAGCCAATATGGTTCAGGCAGCAGAAACAGCAGCGCCTTCAGAAACAGAGGGAAGCATCACCCATGTTGAAGCACTGGATAAGTTACCCGATGATTTAGCCGCTGCGCTTAAAAAAGCAGATGCAGAAGCTGCAACAGAAGCAAGTCATGAAGAAACTCCAGCGACTGACGAAGGAAGCAAACCTACATCAAGTGAAGAGGCAAAACCAGAGACAAGTCCTACAAGTCCCAAACCAGCAGAAACGCCGAAACCGGTTGAAACACCAAAGGCAGACAATAAACCAGCTGAAACTGCTACGCCAGCAGCAAAACCAGCTGAAAAGCAAATTGAAGATAGAGAAGATGTCAACCATCTCGAAGGTGCTACTGCTCAGGCGAGCAACCATGAGACTGGTACCAACTTTACTGCAGATAAGGCTATTGACGGAGATGATAATACCCGTTGGGCTACAGACAAAGATGTACCAAAACCAACTTTTGAATTAACTCTTCCAAAAACTACCCTTATCAAACATGTGGAAATAGACTGGGATCGTCGTCTTCGTAATGGGCAAAATGATCCAAATATCAAATCTTGGAGTCTCTACTACGCAGGTCAAGAAGATGTGGGCGCTAACGGAGAAAAACAATGGAAACTCGCTCATACCAAGACTGGAGATCCTGTTTTAGATGAGAAAGTAGATCTAGCTGAAAGTATTCAAGCTAAATATCTTAAGTTAGAAATTAACGACTATCAAGCGGGGACAATGGGCTGGAGAAACGTTGGTATCCAAGAAATTCGAGCTTATTCTAACGTTCCGGACCATAGTAAGGTAACGGATATCCGCCAAGTAACCGAACTAACAGTAGCAGAAGATGGACAATCTCTTGTCTTACCAACTCTACCAGGAAAAGTCAGTCTCATCGGAAGCAATAAACAAGGTGTAATTGACCTTCAAAATCACATCTATAAGCCTTTAACTGATCAACGCGTTAAGGTTATGGTGCAGCAAATCAAAGACAGCCATACTTTCACTAAGGAATTTGAAGTAGTCATCAAGGGACTACATCAGGACGAGGGTGTGGGTGTCAAACCAAAAGTAGCGCCAGCTGTTCAACAATGGTATGGGAAAGAAGGTCAATCTTCTATCACTTCAGATACAGTTCTTGCGACTGGAGATTCAGGCTTTGATCAGGCAGCAACCTTCTACCAGTCAGACCTTGCCAGCCGTGGATTGGAACTTGCAACAGGTGACAAACAGGCTCAAAAACGAATCGAATTTAAAAAGGTTGAAAACAAAGGTTATGGTAAGGAAGGCTACGGTATCACTATCCAAGATGATGTGATTACCATTGAAGCTGCAACGAACACAGGAGCCTTCTACGCAACTCGTACTCTTCTTCAAATGGGAGAAACAGACCTACAAAATGGCGAAATTCGTGATTTCCCAAGTTTCAGCCACCGTGGCTTTATGCTGGATACAGGTCGTAAATTTATCCCTTATGACACCCTTGTAGACATCATGCTCAACATGGCTTACTACAAGATGAACGACTTGCAGTTGCACCTTAACGATAACTATATCTTCCTCAAGGAACACTTGGCAGGTAAGAATTTAAGTCCAGAAGAACAACTCAAGTATGTACTTGAACATGCCAAGACTGGTTTCCGTGTGGAGACAGATATTGTCGGTAAGAATGGTCAAAAATTGACATCAGATGAGCATTATACTAAGGAAGAAATGCAAAACCTGATTAAATTGGCCAAGGCCTTGCATATCAACCTAGTGCCAGAAATTGACACACCAGGTCATGCCTTGTCCTTTGTCAAAGTTCGCCCAGACCTCATGTATCAAGGTAGCCTGAGCGATTATGCAGGCAAGCACAATGTCGAACGAGTTGCCATGCTAGACTTGGATACTAAGTATGAAGAAACTCTTAAATTTGTCAAATCCGTCTATGACAAACTCCTAGATGGCCCAGATGCTCCTTTGCATGGTGTATCCACTGTTCATATCGGAACGGACGAATACTACGGCAGTCGCGAAAGCTATCGCCGCTATGTCAATGACTTGACCCAATATATCAAGTCTAAAGGCTACACCCCTCGTATCTGGGGCTCGCTCAGTGCGAAACGTGGGAACACTCCTGTTGATTGGAACGGAGTAGAAGTTGATATTTGGAGTATTCATTGGCAACGACCAAATGAAGCCATTGCTCAGGGAGCTAAGATTATCAACATCACAGATGTACCGACCTATAGTGTACCAAGTGGAAGCAATAGTCAAGCAGCCTACGGGGACTATGCCAACTACGAACGCCAGTACAATAGCTGGACACCGAATGATTTTAGAACAGGTGGAGGTCCACTTCTACCAGCTTCTCATCCAAGTATTATTGGTGGCGGGCACGCAGTTTGGAATGACAATATCGACCTTCATGAGACAGGCTTGACCTCTTATGATATCTTTAAACGATTCTTCAAGAGCATGCAAACTACTGCAGAACGTACTTGGGGATCCGATCGTGCGGCTGCGACCTTTGCAGAACGTACCCTACCAACTAGCCCTTATGCACCACAGTCAAATCCTGATAGAGCGATTGATCAAAGCGACTTGTTTACCATTAATCCTGAAACCATCAAGAACTATGCAAGCAAGAAGGTGAAGACAAGCGAGCAAGGATTAGCTTTTGAGAAAGACAGCAGCATCGAAGGCTTGGCTGGTGATGTTGGTCCAAGTCATGTCTTGAAGTTTGATGTGACTGTCACTGGAGACGGGGAACAAACCTTCTCAACAAGTGGGGACAACCGTATCTATCTAGCTGATAAAGACGGCTACCTTGCTTATCAATTTGAACAGTTCCATATCCAATTCAAGAAAAAACTGGAGAAGAACAAACGTTATCAAATCTCAATCGTAACCAAACCACAATCAACTGAAGTCTATGTGGATGGTGAAAAGATTGAGCGTATCGCAAATCCAGAATACCCTCGCTTTGCCCACAATAGCTTGGTTCTACCACTTGAAAGCATTGGTGGTTTCAAAGGAATCCTGCATAGTGCAGAGTTGTCAGACAAACCATTTGTAAATCCTCGTTTGATTTCGAATGATAAGATTACAGCAACCGCAAGCAGTCAGCAACTTCCAGGAAATGCGACTGAAGGCGCTGTTGAAAAGGCCTTTGACAATGATCCAAATACCTTCTGGCATACTAAATGGACTGGTGACACTGCGCCATTCACACTTACGATGACCTTGAAAGAAGCAGAAAAAGTCAATGGTTTGACGTACCTCCCACGTCCAGGTGGTGGAAATGGTGTCGTGACCCGCTACGAAATCTACGCACAGAAAGATGGCCAGATGGTCAAGGTTTCAGAAGGAAGCTGGGACAACAACGCCCAAGAAAAAACAGTCAACTTTACGGCGGTGCATACCAACAAGATTGAGTTGAAAGTATTGGAAGGCGTTGGTGGTTTTGCAAGTGCAGCTGAAGTTCATCTATTGAAACCTGTCAAAGAAGAGCAAGAAACGCCTGCACCAAGTCAACCAGAAAAACCAACTACTCCTGAAAAACCAAAAGTAGACCAAACAGGTGATGGAACAGTTGAATTGGCAGATCAATTCACTGCAAGTAAACCAGCTAGCGAAGACAGCATTGCAGCTGCCAGCAAGAGCGCAGACTATCTCAAGAAAGAGTACAAGGTCTTCCCAACGCCACAAAAAGTGACCTATGGCGAAGGTGTTACGGCTCTTCGTAAGCAAGTCAATCTAGTTATGGGCGATCAACTCGATATCTATACCCGTAATCGCTTGAAGAGTGTCTTGCAGGACAATCAAGTATCTTATACAACTGGTAAGGCAGCAATCGCTGGTGCAACCAATATTTATCTTGGAGTGCATGGACAAGGCTCACAAGCAGAGCAAAACTTGTCCAATGTTTCAGCAGGCCTCTTTGACAAGATTGACGCCTATGTCTTGAGCATCAAGGATAATTCGATTTCCATCGTCGGAAAAGACACAGATGCGGTCTTCTATGGTTTGACAACCTTGAAACATATGCTCAAGGAAAGTCAAGTTCCAGTCCTTCGCAATGTGACAGTAGAAGATTACGCAGAGCTCAAGAACCGTGGTTTCATCGAAGGTTACTATGGAAACCCATGGTCTAACGCAGATCGTGCAGAACTCATGCGTTTTGGTGGCGATTTGAAATTGAACCAATACTTCTTTGCACCAAAAGATGATCCATACCACAACAAGAAATGGCGCGAACTCTATCCAGAAGAAAAACTAGCTGAAATTCGTGAACTCGCTCGTGTTGGAAATCAAAGTAAAACCCGCTATGTCTGGACCATCCACCCATTCATGAACAACCGTATCCGCTTTGGAAATGAAGCGCATTACCAAGAAGATTTGGCAACCATCAAGGCCAAATTTACCCAGTTGATGAAAGTGGGTGTCCGCGAATTTGGTATCCTTGCAGATGATGCACCGAGCCCAGTCGGAGGCTACAATAGCTACAACCGCTTGATGAAAGACATGACGGATTGGTTGACTGAAATGCAGGGAACCTACAGTGGTCTTCGTAAAGAAATGATCTTTGTTCCTGGCCAGTATTGGGGTAATGGACGTGAAGATGAGTTGAAATCCCTCAATGAAAATCTCCCAAGTTCAACATCCATGACCTTGACGGGTGGTAAGATTTGGGGTGAAGTATCTGAAAGCTTCCTTTCAACTCTCAAGAATAATCTATCCGCAGGAGGCAAGACCTATCGCCCAGTTTCACTTTGGATTAACTGGCCTGTAACAGATAACTCTAAACAACACTTGATTCTAGGTGGTGGTGAGAAATTCCTTCATCCAAATGTGGATCCAAGCTTGCTATCTGGTATCATGTTGAACCCAATGCAACAGTCTGAACCATCTAAGATTGCCCTCTTTTCAGGAGCTCAATACTCATGGAAACAGTGGAAATCAGAAGAAGAAGCTAAGAAAATCAATGATATTGCCTTCAACTTTGTAGAAAATGGTCATTTTGAAGATAGCAAGGTATCAGCAGCCTTCCGCGAACTTGGTAAGCACATGATCAACCAAAACATGGATACTCGTGTCGTCAAACTAGAAGAATCGGTAGACTTGGCTCCAAAATTAACAGACTTCATGACCAAGCTCAAAGCAGGTCAGGATGTGACTGCTGAACGTGCAGCCTTGCGTGCAGAATTTGCCAAGATTAAAGAAGCAGCTGAACTCTATAAAGCATCAGGCGATAAAAAAATGGTTGCGCAAATCCACTATTGGTTGGATAATGCAATCGATCAAATGAATGCCCTCGATGCCTTCCTTACAGGAACTGAAGCCATGGCTACAAACGATGCAGCCAAACTCTGGGATAGCTACTATAAAGGTTTGAAATTGTACGAACAGTCTCAAACTCACACCTTCCACTATGTAGACCATATGGAAAAAGCTGAATTGGGTGTTCAACATATTCGTCCATTTATCCTATCCTTGAAGGAAGTTCTAGCATCTGAAGTTCAAAAAGTCTTGCATCCAGACCAAATCATCAGCACCTTTATCACCAATCGAACAGGTGTAGAAGGTGGTTTAGCAGAAGTAACGGATGGCGACTTGGCAACTCATGCGATTATTAAATCACCAAACAGCATCAAGACAGGTGATTATATTGGTATGAAGTTCAACAAGCCGGTAGCGATCCAAACCTTGACCTTTGCAATGGGAACGCAGGCAAATCCACGTGATACCTTTAGTAAGGCAGAAGTGCAGTATCAAGATGAAAATGATAACTGGGTAACCTTGAAAGAGCCAAGCTATGTCGGAAATGAATCCCTTCTTAAGTTTGAAAATCTCACTATCAAGGCTAAGGCAGTTCGTATGATTGCGACAGCAGATCGTGAAAATACCTGGTTTGCAGTTCAGGAAATTGCAGTTAACCGTCCAGTTGAAAAAGCTCGTAGCCAACAAGCAACGACAGTTAGTCTAAGCTCAAACTTAGTTTACAAACTAAATACCTCAGCTCGTCAAATCACTGATGGCAAGGACAATACAGAAGCCATGATGGCAAACGCTGACGGTAGCAATACGACACCAGTAGATGCTTGGGCACAACTGGACCTCGGTGAAGTCAAGTCAGTCACTAAAGTTCGTCTTCGTCAAGGAACAGGTGATAAACTTGCAGCAGGTGTGCTTGAGTATTCTACAGACGGTACTACTTGGCAGGAACTCGATCGCTTGTCAGGTGAGCAAACCAAGGAAGTGACTAGAGCAATCAATGCTCGTTACATCCGAGTACGCAATACTAAGGCCCTCGACCTCTGGTGGCGTATCCAGGACTTCTCTGTTGAGACACGCTCTGGAAACAGTGAGTTAACGGACACCAACGTCGATGCCTTGAAGGAAACGCCGGTAGTGGATAGCTTGGGCAGTTACGAGCTCCAAATTCCAGCTGGAACCAAACTTCCTGCAAATAGCTATCTAGGTATGAAACTTGACCGTATCCATCAGGTCAAGAGCATCCAGCTCCAAGGCCAAGCCAACCCAGCTCTTAGCCTTGAGTACTCTGCAAATGCGCAAGAATGGCTGCCAGCTAGCCAGTTGACTGATAGATCTGCAGCAAGCCACTTAGTACGTTATGTGCGTCTGGTCAACAAAACAGATCAGGAACAAGCTGTGACAGCCACTTCTCTCCTTGTGACGACTAAAGAAGTGCAACCAACAAAATTGGAATCAACTTCAATGGGAATTCACCCAGCATATGGAAGCAATGATGTTCGTAAACTGAACAACCTAGATCAATTATTTGATGGTGTTTACAACAACTTCGTTGAGTTTTCAGACTATGCCCGTAAAGATGGTCACGTGACCTTGAAACTTGGCAGCGAACGAACTATCAAGAAGATTAGAGCTTATATCCAAGACGGAACACAAAACTATCTTCGTGATGGTAAGATTCAAGTCAGCCAAGACGGTAAAACTTGGACTGATGTCGTTACAGTAGGAGATGGTGTGGCCAATAGCACACACGATGATTCATTGACAGATGGTTGGACACATGATTCTAAGATGCCAGGAAATCGCTACATCGAAGGTGAATTGACGACACCAGTCAAAGCCAACTATCTCCGTGTCCTCTATACAGCGGATTATGATGCCCGTTTTGTAGGATTTACAGAATTGGTCATCAACGATGGTGAATTTGTCAAACCAATCAATGATCCAACAGTAGAAGGAAGTGGTGGAGAAAGCCAAGGCAACCTTTATAATAATCTTGTAGACGGAAAAGTCTTGACCAGCTATAAGTCTGAAAAAGACAAGGGTGAGTTGGTTTATCACTTGTCTGAACCGACCAATGCTAACCACCTTCGTCTCGTTTCCAGTCTTCCTGAAGGAGCTAAGGCACGTGTTCTTGCTAGAACACTCAAGGATGGTCAAGACAGTTGGACAGACCTCGGGGCCATTACATCTAGTCTCCAAACCTTCGCTATCCGAAATGGCGGCTCTCTTCTTGATGTCAAATTAGCCTGGGAAGGTGGCAAGGCCGAGTTTTATGAATTGGCGAGCTTCTATCAAGAATTAACAGAAGAATCGGTTCAATCAAGCAAGGGTGAAGAGCCAGCACCTGTTCTTGAGGTTCCTGAATTTACAGGTGGTGTCAATGCAGTTGAAGCCCTAGTACATGAACTTCCAGAGTACACAGGTCCAGTAGCAACGGTAGGTGATCAAGCCGTTCCAACAGTAGAGAAACCTGAGTTCAAGGGCGGTGTCAATGCAGTGATGGCTCTGGTACATGAGCTTCCAGAATACACAGGCCCAGTAGCGACAGTAGGCGACCAAGCTGCTCCGACAGTAGAGAAACCTGAGTTCAAGGGCGGTGTCAATGCAGTGATGGCTCTAGTGCATGAATTGCCAGAATACACAGGCCCAGTAGCGACAGTAGGCGACCAAGCTGCTCCAACAGTAGAGAAACCTGAGTTTAAACTTAGCTCACTTGCTTCAGATGAAGGTAAGACACCGGCATCGGATCTAAAACAAGAAGTGACGAACCGAGAAACAGCTGAACAAAGCTTGCCAGCAACTGGTGAGAGTCAATCTGACACAGCCCTCTTCCTAGCAGGAGTTAGCCTAGCCCTATCTGCTCTCTTTGTAGCAAAGACGAAGAAAGATTAGGATTATAAAACCTTCTAAGATTGACTAAGAGTATATTCTCTAAATCAATAATAGTGAGGTTCATAGAATAGAAAAACCTGAGAAGATTTTTTCTCAGGTTTTTCGAATTTAATAAAAAAGAAAGTTTGTATGGTATGAAAAAATCCACCCAATTTTGGGTGGATCATATTTTAAGGTTGTGCTGGTTGAGGATTCTGATTTTGGTTCTGGTTTTGTTGACCAGGCGTTGTATTTGGTTGCTGGTTATTAGTATTATTGTTTGCACTATTATTCGTGCTTGGAGTAGTTGAACTTGACTGTGAAGTTGAACTTTCTGATGTCGAGCTAGAGCTTTCAGGTGTTGGATTTTGCTGAGGAGCAGGAGCAGTCCAGGCAGGACGTGCGCCTTTTTTAAAGACGAATTCTCCACCTCTGTAGAGTCCTTCTGGCATAGTCCAGTCACCAGGATGATCATCTTCAGATAGATAAGTCATCATCGAACGGTAAACCTTAGCAGCAACATAGAAGCCATCACCAACAATAGGAGTCAGGCGGTTCGAGTAACCAGTCCAAACGGCCATTGAATATTTACGAGTGTATCCAACGAACATTTCGTCAGGAGCTACAGTACCTGTGTTCTTGATGTAGTTTTCAATCTCATCATCTGTGTAGTTTGATGTACCAGTTTTACCAGCTTGTGGCAACCATGGGAGGTAGGCTCCTCGACCAGTTCCATATGCTAGGACAGTTTTCATCATATCCGTCATCATATAGGCTGTTGTCTCTTTCATGGCACGAGTACCAGGATCAGAGAATTCTTTTGAACTGCCATCACTGAAGACAATTTTGTTGATATACATCGGCTTGCGGTAGATACCACCGTTAGCAAAAGCTGCGTAAGCAGCAGCCATCTTTTCGCTACTTGCTCCATACTTTTTGTTAGATTCAGTTGTATTACTTGAAATGGCATTTGCATAGTGCATATCTGGATAGTCAATACCAAGTCCATTTAGGAAGGTCTTGGCTCTATCCAAACCGACTTTGTTCAAGGTTTCTACGGCTGTAACGTTCCGTGATTGTTGGAGCGCATATTGGATGGTGATGTTTCCAAAATAACTTCTATCCCAGTTGTAAACAGGGGTATCTGTTCCAGGATAGTTGTAAGGAACATCATGTACAATCGAAGCAGTTGAATCGTAGATGTCATACTCCAAGGCAGGAGCATAGTCTGTGATCGGCTTCATGGTAGAACCCCAGTCACGGTTGGTTTCAACAGCTTGATTGATTCCAAAAGAAACATTGCTTGATTGGTGACGAGAACCTAACTGAGCAATGACTTTCCCGTTTGTCACATCCACAATCGTTGAAGCTACTTGCATTTCATCGTCAGGATAGTTGACATACTCGTCGGTATTGTAGATATCCCAGAGATGTTGTTGAACTTTAGGATCAACGTTGGTGTAGACATCCATACCAGTCGTTAAGAGATTGTAGCCTGTTTCTTGTTCGACTTGATCGATTACCTCTTTGAGATAGTTGTCCATGTGTTGAGGATAACTATTAGCAGATTTTAGACTTTGAAGTCCGTCCGTAATTGGAGTATTGATTGCTTTTTCATACTGCTCAGCTGAAATGTAACCTTGTCCCTTCATCTCAGAGAGGACGAGATTGCGTCGTTCTTGAGCAGCTTCTGGATGTGAGTATGGATCATACTGATTTGGCGCCTGAGGCATTCCGGCAAGGAGAGCCAACTGTGGGATACTCAAATATTTGAGGTCCTTGCCATAGTAATTTTGGGCAGCAGTTTGCATACCGTAGTTACCGTTTGACATATAGACCTTGTTGATGTAGTAGGTCAGGATTTCTTGCTTGGTTGCTTTCTGTTCAAGTTGAACGGCCAGCCAAGCTTCTTGAGCCTTACGTGAAAGGGTCTGGTCCGACGTTGATGTAGAAAAATAAGTTAGTTTAATCAGCTGCTGCGTTAAGGTTGAAGCTCCCTGAAGGCCTCCACCACCACGAAGATTTCGTAGAGTGGCACCGAGGATACGAATAGTATCAACCCCACGGTGATTAAAGAAGCGATGGTCCTCAATCGAAACAATAGCGTTGACCAAATCGGTCGGTATTTCGTTTGCTTGGGCATTGACCCGACGTTCCGAACCAAGATCAGCGATAAGCTCGTCATTGCTATCATAGATCTTACTTGACGTTGTAGCGACTAGTTTACTTTCAGAAAGTTCTGGAGCCTTGCTAACATAGTAGAGGAAGAGACCTCCACCAAGCATTACAGCTGCGATAAATACAGTTAAGAGACTGATGCTGACATACTTAGCTATTCGCAGAAAAGTTTGTTTGTTCATCTTGTTTTACCACCTAGTAAATGTTCTTTGATAATGTCGAGGTAGGGAATTTGAGGAAAGGCACCAGGCTCAATCCTATATCCATTTTCTCGAATATATCCAAGTGGCATTGACTTCTGTCCCTTATCTTGATGATAGAAACGGATGAGGTCAATAGCCGGCAATAAGTAGGTTTCTTGCTGAGAAGAAAAGTGAAGGAGTACAAAGCAGATTCCTTGCTGGGCAAGGACTTGTTCCATATGCTGGATCTGATGGAGATGAAAATTCTTCATCGGTATCGCATGTTTTTGCCTGGTTTCCTTTGCTTCAAAGTCGATGTAGTATCCATCATAAACCCCTGAATAGTCAGTAGTTGAGGCTTGTCTGAAGTAGGCTTCAACAATCTTGGCTCGACTTCGTTGGGGATAATCAACACGTACAATTTGGATGGGAGTCGGTTTCTTGTGAATAACAGCTAACCCATGCGACAAATAGTAGTCGTTCGTAGCATTGATCATCTTTTCAAAAGACATTCCCCGATTTGCGAAATTTTTAGTTTGTGACAGGGGTGCTTGTCTTTTTTGAGATGAAATTTTATGTGGATAGTTGACCATAATTCTCCTTATTGGTACAATAACATCACTCTATTATATCATAAATTTACAAAGAAAGGGTTAAAAATGACATCAGCCTTGATTTTAGGCTATTCAGCCTTGGACCTTGGTCTCTTTAATGACAAGGATATTCGCGTTGATATTATCAAAACAGCCATTCGGAGAGACCTGGAACGTCTAGCAGAGGATGGGGTGACTTGGCTTGTTTTTACAGGGACTTTGGGCTTTGAGTACTGGGCGCTTCAGGTGGCAAAAGACATGAAAGTAGACTATGGATTTCAGTTGGCGACCATTTTTGATTTTGAAACCCATGGCAGTAATTGGAGTGAAGCAAATCAAGCGAAATTGAGTGAGTTCAAGCAGGTTGATTTTGTCAAATACGCCTATCCACAATATGAGCACAAGGGACAATTACGCGATTATCAGAAATTTCTGCTGGAAAATACAGATACTTGTTACCTTTTTTACGACGAAGAAAACGAAACCAAGTTACGATATTTTTACCAAATGATGAAAAATCAAGCGGACTATGTTACAAGAAGATTAACATTTGAGGACTTGAATGAAATAGTAGAAAATTTTTCTGAAAAGTAAGCCTTTGACCTTGATTTTTACTTGTCTTTTTTTATATAATAATACTAGTAACCCAGAATGGAGAGAGACATGGCAAGTATTATATTTTCAGCGAAAGATATTTTTGAACAAGACTTCGGACGTGAAGTTCGTGGATACAGCAAAGCAGAGGTAGATGAATTCCTAGACGATGTGATTAAGGATTATGAAACCTACGCAGCTTTGGTCAAATCCCTTCGTCAAGAGATTGCTGATTTGAAGGAAGAATTATCTCATAAACCACAGGTAGCGCCAACTCAACCAGACTCTATTGAAGTAACAGCTTCTACTTCAATGACAAACTTTGATATTTTGAAACGCTTAAATCGTCTCGAAAAAGAAGTATTTGGTAAGCAAATCTTAGACAACCAAGATTTATAATTGACTAAGGAAGGAGTGCAATTTTTGGATAATCGCGTGAAGAGGTTCTCTTTTCATGAGGAAAGTCCATGCTAGCACAGGCTGTGATGCCTGTAGTGTTTGTGCTAGGCGAATCCATAAGCCTAGGGACGAGAAATCGTTACGGCAGTCGAAATGGCTAAGTCTTCGGATAGGTCAGAATAGGCTTGAAAGTGCCACAGTGACGGAGTCTTTCTGGAAACAGAGAGAGTGGAACGCGGTAAACCCCTCAAGCTAGCAACCCAAATTTTGGTCGGGGCATGGAGTGCACGGAAACGAACGTAGTACTCTGACTGCTATCAGATTTATGCTGTTAGCAGTAGACAGATGATTATCGAAGGAAGTGGTCCTAGTCACTTCTGGAACAAAACATGGCTTATAGAAAATTGCATATAGGTTGGGGCTGAGAAATCTTTCTCAACCTCATTTTTTAAAGTGAACAAGAGAAAGGTCTTGCAAGACTAGAAATGAAAGAACAATTTAATTTAATCGCAACGGCTGCGGCGGGTCTTGAGGCTGTCGTTGGACGTGAGGTGCGAGACCTTGGTTATGATTGCCAGGTTGAAAATGGGCGTGTCCGCTTTCAAGGAGATGTGAAGGCAATCATCGAGACCAATCTTTGGCTTCGCGCAGCGGATCGCATCAAGATTGTAGTCGGAAGTTTTCCAGCTAAGACTTTTGAAGAGCTTTTTCAAGGTGTTTTTGCTCTAGATTGGGAAAACTATCTCCCGTTAGGAGCACGTTTCCCGATATCAAAGGCAAAATGTGTGAAGTCTAAACTCCACAACGAGCCCAGTGTTCAGGCTATTTCTAAGAAGGCTGTTGTAAAGAAATTACAAAAACACTATGCCCGCCCAGAAGGAGTTCCCTTGATGGAAACGGGTCCCGAGTTTAAGATTGAGGTATCTATCCTGAAAGATGTGGCAACTGTCATGATTGACACGACAGGATCCAGTCTCTTTAAACGTGGTTATCGTACGGAAAAGGGTGGAGCGCCAATCAAGGAAAATATGGCAGCGGCCATTTTACAACTCTCTAACTGGTATCCAGACAAGCCCTTGATTGATCCGACCTGTGGTTCAGGAACTTTCTGTATCGAGGCGGCTATGATTGCTAGAAAGATGGCGCCAGGACTTCGACGTTCCTTTGCTTTTGAGGAATGGAACTGGGTCAGCGATCGGTTAATCCAGGAAGTTCGCACAGAGGCGGCTAAGAAAATTGATCGTGAACTTGAGCTGGACATTATGGGCTGTGATATCGATGCTCGCATGGTTGAAATTGCTAAGGAAAATGCCCAAGCAGCAGGCGTCGCAGGTGATATCACCTTCAAGCAAATGCGGGTACAGGACTTGCGTACAGACAAGATTAATGGCGTTATCATTTCCAATCCACCATATGGGGAACGTTTGTCTGATGATGCAGGAGTTACCAAGCTCTATGCTGAGATGGGACAAGTCTTTGAACCACTGAAAACCTGGAGTAAGTTTATCCTGACGAGTGACGAAGCTTTTGAAAGCAAGTACGGAAGTCCAGCTGATAAAAAACGAAAACTCTATAACGGGACCTTAAAAGTGGATTTGTATCAATACTTTGGTCAGCGTGTCAAACGCCAAGAGGTAAAATAGAAAGGTGAACTCATGAGTAAGAAAAGACGTGATCGTCATAAAAAAGGACATCAAGAACCACAATTCGACTTTGACGAAGCAAAAGACTTGACTGTTGGTCAAGTGATTCGTAAGAATGAAGAGGTGGAGGCTGGAGTATTGCCTGAGGACAGTATCTTAGACAAATACATCAAACAACACCGTGAGGAAATCGAAGCCGACAAGTTTGAAACTCGTCAGTTTAAAAAAGAAGAACTGGCTTCTACTCAAAACCTAGAGGAAATGATTCAAGAAGTTCGTGAATCAAGTGAACCTTCTGATCAGGTAGACGATTCAGACCTGGTTGCTGAGGAATCTATTGAAGAGATCGAAAATGAAGAGACTACTCAGTTTGTCCCACCACTTCAAGATGAAGAAAATGCTGAAATAGAGCCTCTCGTTTTAACAGAAACAGAGCCCAAGGAAATAAACGAGGAACAAGAAGAGGAGACCTATAGACCTCTATCACGTTCGGCTCAAACAGAACCTGAAACAGGCTCTAAGAAGAAAGGTGTCATCATCATTGCTTCGGTAGTAGCTGCAATCCTTGTGCTTGCTGGAACATATTATGTCTACCGCCAAGTATCTCGTTCAAACCAAGAAATCCAGTCTTCTCAAGCAGCCTCTTCGGATGATCAAGGGACACAAACAGCTTTGAAAGACTTCAATGATCTCTATGATACTTTCTATACAGATGCTAATAAGACAGCTCTGAAAAACAGCCAGTTTGATAAATTGAGCCAACTGAAAACCTTGCTAGATAAGTTAGAAGGTAGCCGTGATTATACACTAGCTAAGTCAAGATATGATAGCCTAGCAACTCAAATCAAGGCCATTCAAGATGTCAATGCCCTCTTTGAAAGCCCAGCTATTACGGACGGTGTCTTGGATACCAATGCGAAAGCCAAAGCAGACGCTAAATTTACAGAAATCAAGACAGGGAACACAGAACTAGACAAACTCTTGGATAAGGCCATTAGTCTTGGCAAGAGCCAACAAACCAGTGCTTCCAGCTCAAGTTCGAGCTCTAGCACGAGTCAAGCAAGCTCAAGTTCAGCTACAGAAAGTAATCCAAGCAGTACGACCCCTTCAACAAGCACCACGGCACCAGCTAGAGACACAAATGGTGGTTTGTCTGGCGATGGGGTTAATCTTCAAAGAAGTGCTAGTCGTGTACCTTACAACCAATCAGCTGTAGACGATAGCAACAACCCTGCTTGGACCTTTGCGGATGGTGTATTGGAACAAGTTCTAGCAACATCACGTGCTCGTGGCTATATCACTGGAAATCAATATATCCTAGAACGTGTCAATATTGTAAACGGAAATGGTTATTACAACCTCTATAAACCAGATGGAACCTATCTCTTCACCCTCAACTGTAAGACGGGTTACTTTGTAGGGAATGGTTCTGGTCATGCAGATGACTTGGACTATTAGGACTCCGTTACAAAATTCTTTCCTTTCATAGGTAAAAATGATAAAATAAAACATATTAAACAAGAGGAGTGTCACATGACAAAAGCTAACTTTGGTGTCGTTGGTATGGCCGTAATGGGTCGTAACCTTGCCCTAAATATCGAATCTCGTGGTTATACAGTTGCCATTTACAACCGTAGTAAAGAAAAAACAGAAGACGTAATTGCTTGCCATCCTGAAAAGAACTTTGTGCCAAGCTATGACGTGGAAAGCTTTGTAAACTCAATCGAAAAACCTCGTCGTATCATGCTGATGGTTCAAGCTGGACCTGGTACAGACGCAACTATCCAAGCTCTTCTTCCCCACCTTGACAAGGGTGATATCTTGATCGATGGAGGAAACACTTTCTACAAAGATACTATCCGTCGTAATGAAGAGTTGGCGAACTCAGGTATCAACTTCATCGGTACAGGTGTCTCTGGTGGTGAAAAAGGTGCCCTTGAAGGTCCTTCTATCATGCCTGGTGGACAAAAAGAAGCCTACGAATTGGTTGCTGATGTTCTTGAAGAAATCTCAGCTAAAGCACCAGAAGATGGCAAACCATGTGTGACTTACATCGGTCCTGATGGAGCTGGTCACTATGTGAAAATGGTCCACAACGGTATCGAGTATGGTGACATGCAATTGATTGCAGAAAGCTACGACCTCATGCAACACTTGCTTGGCCTTTCTGCAGAAGACATGGCTGAAATCTTTACTGAGTGGAACAAGGGTGAATTGGACAGCTACTTGATCGAAATCACAGCTGATATCTTGAGCCGTAAAGATGATGAAGGTCAAGATGGCCCAATCGTAGACTACATCCTTGATGCTGCAGGAAACAAAGGAACTGGTAAATGGACTAGCCAATCAGCTCTTGACCTTGGTGTACCATTGTCACTGATTACTGAGTCAGTATTTGCTCGCTACATCTCTACATACAAAGAAGAGCGTGTACATGCTAGCAAGGTCCTTCCAAAACCAGCTACTTTCAAATTTGAAGGAGACAAGGCTGAGTTGATTGAAAAGATCCGTCAAGCCCTTTACTTCTCAAAAATTATCTCTTACGCACAAGGTTTCGCACAATTGCGTGTAGCTTCTAAAGAAAATAACTGGAACTTGCCATTTGCGGACATCGCATCTATCTGGCGTGATGGCTGTATCATCCGTTCTCGTTTCTTGCAAAAGATCACAGATGCTTACAACCGCGATGCTGATCTTGCAAACCTTCTCTTGGATGAGTACTTCTTGGATGTTACTGCTAAGTACCAACAAGCAGTGCGTGATATCGTAGCTCTTGCTGTTCAAGCTGGTGTACCAGTGCCAACCTTCTCAGCAGCTATTACTTACTTTGATAGCTACCGTTCAGCTGACCTTCCTGCTAACTTGATCCAAGCGCAACGTGACTACTTTGGTGCCCACACTTACCAACGTAAAGACAAAGAAGGAACATTCCACTACTCTTGGTATGACGAAAAATAAGTAGGTCTGCCATGGGGAAACGGATTTTATTACTTGAGAAAGAACGAAATCTCGCTCATTTTCTCAGTCTGGAACTCCAAAAAGAGCAATACCGTGTTGATCTGGTTGAGGAGGGGCAAAAAGCCCTCTCCATGGCTCTCCAGACAGATTATGACTTGATTTTACTGAATGCTCGTCTGGGGGATATGACGGCCCAGGATTTTGCAGACAAGCTGAGTCGGACAAAACCGGCCTCAGTGATCATGGTCTTAGACCATCGCGAAGAATTGCAAGACCAGATTGAGACAATCCAGCGCTTCGCCGTTTCTTACATCTATAAGCCAGTGATTATTGATAATCTAGTAGCTCGTATTTCAGCGATTTTCCGAGGTCGGGACTTCATTGACCAACACTGTAGTCAGATGAAGGTTCCAACGTCTTACCGCAACCTACGTATGGATGTAGAACATCATACCGTTTATCGTGGCGAGGAGATGATTGCTCTGACGCGCCGTGAGTATGACCTTCTGGCTACTCTCATGGGAAGCAAGAAAGTCTTGACTCGTGAGCAGTTGTTGGAAAGTGTTTGGAAGTACGAAAGTGCGACAGAAACCAATATCGTGGATGTTTATATCCGTTATCTACGTAGCAAGCTTGATGTAAAAGGTCAAAAAAGCTACATTAAAACCGTGCGTGGTGTTGGGTACACCATGCAAGAATAGAAAAGCAGTTGCAGTTGTGTAACTGCTTTTTTTGAAAAATTTCTATATATTGACATACAATAAAGTCTTTGCTACAATCAGTTATGGAGGAAAGATCTAATGAAAAGATTTAAAATAATGATGCAAGTTGGACTCGCAGTCTTTTTCTTTGGTTTGCTAGCGACAAGTGCAGTATTGGCGGATGATACTGATTCAGAAGGTTGGCAATTTGTCCAAGAAAATGGTAGAACCTACTACAAGAAGGGTGAGATCAAAGAAACCTACTGGCGAGTGATTGATGGGAAGACCTATTATTTTGATTATAATGGTGAAATGGTTGTTGGTTGGCAATACATTCCAATGCCAGTTAAAGGATATACAATTGGTCCTTACCCTAATGGTATAAGATTAGAAGGTTCCCCAATGCCAGAATGGTACTACTTTGGTAAAGATGGGGTACTACAAGAATTTGTTGGTAAGCAAGTTTTAGAAGCAAAAACTGCTACAAATACCAACAAACATCATGGGGAACAATATGATAGCCCAGCAGAGAAACGAGTCTATTATTTTGAAGATCAACGTAGTTATCACAACTTAAAAACTGGTTGGATTTCTGACGAAGGGCATTGGTATTATTTACAGGAGGATGGTAGCTTCGATGCTCGTATCGACAGTTTAACGGTTGGGGAGCTAGTGCGTGGCTGGACCAATGATAACTCAACGTGGTACTACTTAGATCCAACAACTGCTATAATGCAAACTGGTTGGAAAGAACTTGACAATAAGTGGTACTACCTCCGTTCGTCAGGTGCAATGGCAACTGGCTGGTATCAAGAAGGCTTAACTTGGTACTATTTAGATGCTCAAAATGGTGATATGAAAACGGGCTGGCAATACCTTGGGAACAAGTGGTACTACCTCCGTTCATCAGGAGCCATGGCAACTGGTTGGGTGAAAGATGGTTCAACTTGGTACTACCTAAATGCAAGTAATGGAGATATGAAGACAGGTTGGACAAAAGTAAATGGAAACTGGTATTATCTCAATTCCTCTGGAGCAATGGTTACAGGTAGCCAAACTATCGATGGTAAAGTTTATAACTTTGCTTCATCTGGTGAGTGGATTTAATGTTGGAGGAGATACAAATGAAGCTTTTGAAAAAAATGATGCAAGTCGCACTAGCAACATTTTTCTTTGGTTTGCTAGCTACTAATACTGTATTTGCGGATACAACAGGTGGCCAATTTGTTGATAAGGATAATAGAAAATATTATGTAAAAGATGATCATAAAGCAATCTATTGGCATAAAATAGACGGTAAAACTTACTATTTTGGTGATAGAGGAGAGATGGTTGTCGGTTGGCAATACGTAGAAATTCATGGAACAGGTTATCGTGATAATTTATTTAATAATCGTCCAGTCTTAGAAATTGGCCTTCAACAGAAGTGGTACTATTTTGGACAAGATGGTGCTTTGCTAGAACAAACAGATAAACAAGTACTAGAGGCAAAAACGTCTGAAAATACAGGAAAAGTATACGGTGAACAATATACTCCATCTGCTGAAAAGAGAACTTATTATTTTGATAATAATTATGCTGTAAAGACTGGCTGGACTTATGAAGACGGCAATTGGTATTATTTAAATAAGCTAGGAATTTCTGGCGATGATTCTTACAATCCACTACCAATTGGTGAAGTTGCTAAGGGTTGGACTCAAGATTTCCATGTTACTTTTGGCATTGATAGAAGCAAACCTGCTCCATGGTACTACTTAGATCCAACAACTGGCATCATGCAAACAGGTTGGAAACAACTTGGCAATAAGTGGTACTACCTTCGTTCATCAGGAGCCATGGCGACTGGCTGGTATCAGGTAGGCTCATCTTGGTATTATCTAGATGCTCAAAATGGTGATATGAAGACAGGCTGGCAATACCTTGGTAACAAGTGGTACTATCTCCGTTCATCAGGATCTATGGCGACTGGCTGGTATCAGGAAGGTTCGACTTGGTACTATCTACATGCAAGTAATGGAGATATGAAGACAGGCTGGTTCCAGGTTAATGGCAAATGGTACTACGCTTACAGCTCAGGTGCTTTGGCAGTGAATACAACCGTAGATGGTTATTCTGTCAACTATAATGGCGAATGGGTTCAATAATGAAAGAGGCGATTGTGAAGGAAACAATCGCTTTTTTTGTGAAAATATAATAAAATAGATAGGAGAAAATACTACTGTATGAAATGAGACGGTCTTTTCGTCTAGCAAAAGGAAAACATGACAAAAAAAGTTGGTGTCGGTCAGGCACATAGTAAGATTATTTTAATAGGAGAGCACGCTGTTGTATACGGCTATCCTGCTATTTCTCTGCCTCTCTTAGAGGTGGAAGTGACCTGCAAGGTGGTCCCTGCTGAAAGCCCGTGGCGTCTTTATGAGGAGGATACCTTGTCCATGGCAGTGTATGCCTCGCTGGAGTATTTGGATATCAAAGAAGCTTGCATTCGATGTGTGATTGACTCGGCTATCCCTGAAAAACGGGGAATGGGTTCGTCAGCGGCTATCAGCATAGCGGCCATACGTGCGGTATTTGACTACTATCAAGCCGATCTGCCTCATGATGTACTAGAAATCTTGGTCAATCGGGCTGAGATGATTGCCCATATGAATCCAAGCGGTTTGGATGCTAAGACCTGTCTCAGTGACCAGCCCATTCGCTTTATCAAGAATGTTGGTTTTACAGAACTTGAGATGAATCTATCTGCCTATTTGGTGATTGCTGATACGGGCGTGTATGGTCACACTCGTGAAGCTATCCAAGTGGTTCAAAGCAAGGGCAAGGATGCCCTACCGTTTTTGCATGCCTTGGGAGAATTGACCCAGCAAGCAGAAGATGCGATTAGAAGAAAAGATGCTGAGGGACTGGGACAAATCCTCAGTCAAGCGCATTTACATTTAAAAGAAATTGGTGTCAGCAGCCCTGAGGCAGACTCCCTCGTTGAAACGGCTCTTAGCCATGGTGCTCTAGGTGCCAAGATGAGTGGTGGTGGACTAGGAGGCTGTATTATCGCCTTGGTAGCCAATCTGGACCAAGCGCAAGAACTAGCAAAACGATTAGAAGAGAAAGGAGCTGTTCAGACATGGATCGAAAGCCTGTAACAGTACGTTCCTACGCAAATATTGCCATTATCAAATATTGGGGAAAGAAAAAAGAAAAAGAGATGGTTCCTGCTACTAGTAGCATCTCTCTGACTTTGGAAAACATGTATACAGAGACGACCTTGTCGCCTCTACCGACGGATGCGACTGCTGATGCCTTTTATATCAATGGTCAGCTTCAGAGTGAGGCTGAGCATGCCAAGATGAGCAAAATCATCAACCGCTACCGTCCAGCAGGTGAGGGATTTGTCCGTATTGATACCCAAAACAATATGCCAACGGCAGCGGGTTTGTCCTCCAGTTCCAGCGGTTTGTCCGCCTTGGTCAAGGCTTGCAATGCCTATTTCCAGCTTGGTTTGGATCGGAGTCAGTTGGCACAGGAGGCTAAGTTCGCTTCAGGTTCGTCCTCTCGTAGTTTTTATGGGCCGCTCGGTGCCTGGGACAAGGATAGTGGGGAGATTTACCCTGTAGAGACAGACTTGAAACTAGCTATGATTATGTTGGTGCTAGAGGACAAGAAAAAACCAATTTCTAGCCGTGATGGGATGAAACTCTGTGTGGAAACCTCGACGACCTTTGATGACTGGGTACGCCAGTCTGAGAAGGCTTATCAGGATATGCTGGTTTATCTCAAAGAAAATGACTTTGCCAAGGTTGGGGAACTAACGGAGAAAAATGCCCTTGCTATGCACGCTACGACAAAAACAGCATCGCCAGCCTTTTCTTATCTAACGGATGCGACTTATGAAGCGATGGATTTTGTTCGCCAGCTTCGTGGGCAAGGGGAGGCCTGCTACTTTACCATGGATGCTGGTCCCAATGTCAAGGTCCTCTGTCAGGAGAAAGACTTGGAGCATTTATCAGAAATTTTCGGTCAACATTTTCGCTTGATTGTGTCAAAAACAAAGGATTTGAGCCAAGATGATTGCTGTTAAAACTTGCGGAAAACTCTATTGGGCGGGTGAATATGCTATTTTAGAGCCAGGACAGTTGGCCTTGATAAAGGCGATACCTATCTATATGAAAGGGGAGATTGCCTTTTCTGATAGCTACTGTATCTATTCTGATATGTTTGATTTCGCAGTGGACTTGACGCCAAATCCTGCCTACAGTTTGATTCAAGAATCAATTGCTTTGATGAATGATTTCCTCGCTGATCGTGGGAAGACCTTACGACCCTTTTCCTTGGAAATCTGTGGGAAAATGGAACGAGAAGGCAAAAAGTTTGGTCTGGGTTCGAGTGGTAGCGTCGTTGTCTTGGTGATCAAGGCCCTGCTGGCTCTATATGATATTACGGTTGATCCGGAACTCTTGTTCAAGCTGGCTAGTGCGGTCTTGCTCAAGCGAGGAGACAATGGCTCTATGGGAGACCTTGCCTGTATTGTAGCAGAGGATTTGGTTCTCTACCAATCTTTTGATCGAAAGAAGATAGCTGCTTGGTTGGAAGAAGAAAACTTGGCGACAGTTTTGGAGCGTGATTGGGGCTTTTCTATCTCACAAGTGCAACCAGCTCTAGAATGTGATTTCCTAGTTGGATGGACCAAAGAAGTGGCCGTATCGACTGACATGATCCAGCAAATCAAGCAAAACATAGACCAGAACTTTTTAACTTCCTCAAAAGCAACGGTGTCTGCTTTGGTAGAAGCCTTGGAGCAGGGGAAAATAGAAAATATCATCGAGCAGGTGGAAACAGCCAGTCAGCTTTTAGAAGGTTTGAGCACAGATATATACACACCTTCGCTGAGACAGTTGAAAGAAGCCAGTCAAGATTTGCTGGCTGTTGCCAAGAGTAGCGGAGCTGGTGGTGGTGACTGTGGAATTGCCTTGAGTTTTGATGTGCAATCAACCGAAACCTTAAAAAATCGCTGGGCCGATCTGGGGATTGAGCTCTTATACCAAGAAAGGATAGGAAATGACGACAAATCGTAAGGACGAGCACATCCGCTATGCCCTTGAGCAAAAAAGCTCCTATAATAGCTTTGATGAGGTGGAGTTGATTCATTCATCCCTACCCCTTTATGACCTAGATGAGATTGATTTGTCTACAGAATTTGCAGGTCGCAAGTGGGACTTTCCTTTTTATATCAATGCCATGACGGGTGGAAGTGATAAGGGAAGAGAAATCAATCAAAAACTGGCTCAGGTGGCAGAAGCCTGTGGGATTTTGTTTGTGACGGGTTCTTATAGCGCAGCCCTCAAGGATCCAATAGATGACTCATTTTCTGTCAAGTCTAGCCATCCGAAGCTCCTCCTTGGGACCAATATTGGTCTGGACAAGCCAGTTGAACTTGGTTTGCAGACTGTGACGGAGATGAATCCTTTACTTTTACAAGTGCATGTCAATGTCATGCAGGAATTGCTCATGCCTGAGGGAGAAAGGAAGTTCAGAAGCTGGCAATCGCATCTAGCAGAATATAGCAAGCAAATTCCCGTTCCCATCATTTTAAAGGAAGTGGGTTTTGGAATGGATGCCAAGACCATCGAGAGAGCCTATGAACTGGGGGTTCGAACTGTTGACCTATCAGGTCGTGGTGGCACCAGTTTTGCCTATATAGAAAACCGTCGCAGTGGGCAACGCGATTACCTCAATCAATGGGGCCAGTCTACTATGCAAGCCCTTCTTAATGCCCAAGACTGGAAAGATAAGGTCCAACTTTTGGTCAGCGGTGGGGTTCGGAACCCACTTGATATGATTAAGTGCTTGGTCTTTGGAGCCAAGGCTGTAGGACTGTCACGAACCATTCTGGAATTGGTTGAAACCTACTCGGTCGAGGAAGTGATTAGCATCATCCAAGGCTGGAAAGAAGATCTACGTTTGATCATGTGTGCTCTTAACTGTGCCACCATAGCTGATCTGCAAAAAGTAGACTACATTCTATATGGAAAACTCAAAGAAGCTAAAGATCAGAAATAAAGAGGTCGGGACAAGAATCCCGCCCTTTTTGTAGCCTTCTGTCAACCGCTTTTTTCCATCCTCAGACCGAGGTGACTTTTTTGAATTATGATAGAATAGAAAGAGAGGATGCAGCTATGAAAAAATTTCAAATCTTTTTATTTATTGAAGCCTGTCTGTTGACGGGGGCTCTGATTTTGATGGTATCAGAGCATTTTTCGCGTTTTCTGCTGATTCTGTTCCTCTTTTTACTCTTGCTGCGCTATTATACAGGTAAAGAGGGCAACAATGTGTTCCTCCTTGTGGCGACCATACTCTTCTTTTTCATCGTCATGCTTAATCCCTTTGTGATTTTAGCTATCTTTGTAGCAGTCATATACAGTCTCTTTCTTCTTTACCCAATGATGAACCAAGAAAAAGAGGAGACTGACCTGGTTTTTGAAGAGGTGGTGACAGTAAAAAATGAACGCAATCCCTGGTTTGGCAATCTTCATCATTTTTCTAGTCACCAGACCTGCCAGTTTGATGATATCAATCTCTTTCGCCTCATGGGCAAGGACACCATTCACTTAGAAAGAGTCATCCTAACCAATCATGACAATGTCATTATTCTTAGAAAAATGGTCGGAACGACTAGGATTATCGTACCTGTAGATGTGGAAATCAGCCTCAGTGTCAATTGTCTCTATGGAGATCTTACCTTCCTTCATCAACCTAAGAGATCCCTTCGCAATGAACACTATCATCAGGAAACAAGGGACTATCTCAAGAGTAACAAGAGTGTCAAGATTTTCTTGACCACTATGGTTGGCGATGTGGAGGTGGTCAGAGGATGAAAAAGCAATCTTATCTGTTAATCGGCCTGACTTCTCTCCTTTTTATCCTCTTTTTGACCAATAGTCTGCTTGATATTCTTAATCTTGATTGGTCCTATTTGCTACAAGATATTGAAAAACTGGAAAAGTTAGTCTTTTTGGTACTTGTATTTAGCGTTTCCATGACCTTCTTTTTTGTCCTCTTTTGGCGGGTGATGGAAGAAATTTCACGCAGAAAAATGCAGGTCAATCTCAAGCGCTTGTTAGCAGGTAAAGAGGTGGTTTCTTTTGCAGATCCAGACTTGGATGCCAGTTTCAAGTCCTTATCTGGCAAGCTCAATCTCTTGACAGAAGCTGTTCAAAAGGCTGAAAATCAAGGCCTGGTCAGGGAAGAAGCAATCATCGAGAAAGAACGGAAGCGGATTGCACGTGACTTGCACGATACAGTTAGTCAGGAGTTGTTTGCGGCCCACATGATTTTATCAGGTGTCAGCCAGCAGGCTTTGAAGCTGGATAGAGAAAAGATGCAGACCCAGTTGCAAAGTGTTGCGGCCATCCTAGAGACTGCTCAGAAAGATCTACGGGTCTTGCTCCTACATTTGCGACCAGTCGAGTTGGAAGAGAAGAGTTTGGTTGAGGGGATTCAAATCCTCTTAAAAGAGCTTGAGGACAAGAGTGATCTCAAGGTCAGTCTCAAGCAAAATGTGTCTAAATTGCCTAAGAAAATCGAAGAGCATATCTTCCGCATTTTGCAGGAATTAATCAGCAATACCCTCCGCCATGCTCAGGCATCTTGCTTAGATGTCTACCTCTATCAGACAGATGTTGAATTGCAACTGAAGGTGGTGGACAATGGGATTGGCTTCCAGTTAGGGAGTTTAGATGACTTGAGTTATGGACTGCGAAACATCAAGGAGCGGGTTGAAGATATGGCAGGAACGGTTCAACTCTTAACAGCTCCAAAGCAAGGGCTGGCGGTTGATATCCGTATTCCCCTGCTAGATAAGGAATGATAAAGGAGTATAGATGAAAATTTTACTGGTAGATGACCATGAAATGGTTCGATTGGGTTTGAAAAGCTATTTTGATCTCCAAGACGATGTAGAAGTTGTGGGCGAGGCGGCCAACGGTGTTCAAGGGATTTCCCTAGCCTTGGAATTGCGTCCAGATGTTATTGTCATGGATATCGTCATGCCTGAGATGAATGGGATTGATGCAACCCTGGCTATTCTCAAAGAATGGCCTGAAGCCAAGATTTTAATTGTGACCTCTTACCTAGACAATGAAAAAATCATGCCGGTCTTGAACGCGGGTGCTAAAGGCTATATGCTCAAGACTTCAAGTGCAGACGAACTGCTCCACGCTGTTCGTAAGGTTGCTTCTGGAGAGCTTGCTATTGAACAAGAGGTCAGCAAGAAGGTCGAATACCACCGCAATCATATAGAGCTTCATGAAGAACTGACTGCGCGTGAGCGAGACGTGCTTCAACTCATCGCCAAGGGCTATGAAAATCAGCGCATTGCAGATGAACTCTTCATCTCTCTTAAGACGGTCAAGACCCATGTATCCAACATCCTAGCCAAGCTTGAGGTCAGTGATCGTACCCAGGCTGCGGTCTATGCCTTTCAACACCACTTGGTAGGGCAGGAGGACTTTTAGATGAGTCTTGCAGATTTACTTATGGAGTTGGATGCGGCAAAAAATCCAGAAAAAGCCACTCCCATGGAAGCCTATATGCGCCATCAATTTCCCTTTCTAGGCATTGCAGGTCCTGAAAGAAATTCACTCTATAAAAAGTATTTTCCAGAAGCGAAAAAAACAAAGATTATCGATTGGGATTTTGTAGACACTTGCTGGGAAAAGGATGCTAGAGAATACCAGTATGTGGCTGCCAACTATTTGAAAGCTATGCAGTCATATCTAACGAAGGACGATTTGCCTAATCTTGAGCGCCTGGTCGTGACCAAGTCCTGGTGGGATACGGTAGATATCCTAGATCGAATAGTAGGAAGTTTAGTATACGGCAAGCCAGAACTTGAAGAAATCATCCTCCAATGGAGCCTATCAGACAATATCTGGTTGAGGCGAGTCGCTATTGACCACCAGTTGTTAAGGAAAGAGAAAACAAATGTCCAACTGATGGAAAAGATCCTGCTCAATAATCTGGACCAGACAGAATTTTTTATCAATAAAGCCATCGGCTGGGCTTTAAGAGATTACTCCAAAACCAATCCAGAATGGGTAGCAAGCTTCATCGAAAAAAACAGGGAAAGAATGGCTGAACTCAGTATCAAGGAAGCAAGCAAGTACCTTTAGCAGCATTGAAAAGCGCATTCATTACTTGAAAATTAACCGTGGTTTATGCTATAATAGACTGTATTTAAAAAATTTTAAGGAGAAATGACAGAATGTCTGTATCATTTGAAAACAAAGAAACAAACCGTGGTGTTTTGACTTTCACTATCTCTCAAGACCAAATCAAACCAGAATTGGACCGTGTCTTCAACTCAGTAAAGAAATCTCTTAACGTTCCAGGTTTCCGTAAAGGTCACCTTCCACGTCCTATCTTCGACCAAAAATTTGGTGAAGAGTCACTTTACCAAGACGTTATGAACGCACTTTTGCCAAACGCTTATGAAGCTGCAGTAAAAGAAGCTGGTCTTGAAGTAGTTGCACAACCAAAAATTGACGTGACTTCAATGGAAAAAGGTCAAGACTGGGTTATCACAGCTGAAGTCGTGACAAAACCTGAAGTTAAATTGGGTGACTACAAAAACCTTGAAGTATCAGTAGATGTAGAAAAAGAAGTAACAGACGCTGACGTTGAAGAGCGTATCGAACGCGAACGCAACAACTTGGCTGAATTGGTTATCAAGGAAGCTGCTGCTGAAAATGGTGACACTGTTGTCATTGACTTTGTTGGTTCGATCGACGGTGTTGAGTTCGACGGCGGAAAAGGTGAAAACTTCTCACTTGGACTTGGTTCAGGTCAATTCATCCCTGGTTTCGAAGACCAATTGGTAGGTCACTCAGCTGGCGAAACTGTTGATGTTATCGTAACATTCCCAGAAGACTACCAAGCAGAAGACCTTGCAGGTAAAGAAGCGAAATTCGTGACAACTATCCACGAAGTAAAAGCTAAAGAAGTTCCAGCTCTTGACGATGAACTTGCAAAAGATATCGACGAAGAAGTGGAAACTCTTGACGAATTGAAAGAAAAATACCTCAAAGAATTGACTGCTGCGAAAGAAGAAGCTTACAAAGATGCCGTTGAAGGTGCAGCAATCGATAAAGCTGTAGAAAACGCTGAAATCGTAGAACTTCCAGAAGAAATGATCCACGAAGAAGTTCACCGTTCAGTAAATGAATTCCTTGGAAACTTGCAACGCCAAGGGATCAACCCTGACATGTACTTCCAAATCACAGGAACTACTCAAGAAGACCTTCACAAACAATACGAAGCAGAAGCTGAGTCACGTACGAAGACTAACCTTGTTATCGAAGCAGTTGCCAAAGCTGAAGGATTTGACGCTTCAGAAGAAGAAATCCAAAAAGAAATTGAGCAATTGGCAGCAGACTACAATATGGAAGTTGCACAAGTACAAAACTTGCTTTCAGCTGACATGTTGAAACACGATATCACTATCAAAAAAGCTGTTGAATTGATCACAAGCACAGCAACAGTTAAATAATCTTAAAAGAGAAAAAGCCCACCTGACTAGGTGGGCTTTCTGTTGCACTATTTGCCAAAAATCTCTTTGAGGTCTGCATCTGTAATCCCGATCATGGCTGGAATACTAGACCAGTTTTCCTCGGTGAGGATGTAGGATTGTTCAGAGTCACTTGATGTGGCAGTTTCAGAGAAGGCTAGTTTACTTTCTTCAATATTTTCAATTAAATCACTGAAGCGCTCAATCAGATAGGTCTTGCGGGCAGTTCCGATGTGCTTGACTGCATAGTCGAAAGCCTGTAATTCACCTAGTAAGATAAGTTTGCTCTTGGCCCGTGTGATAGCTGTGTAGATGAGATTTCGCTCCAGCATGCGCTTGCTAGCACTGGTGATGGGCAGGATGACAACAGGAAACTCACTTCCCTGAGACTTATGAATACTCATGGCATAGGCTAGTCGAATCTTGTACCATTCGTTGCGTGGATAGATGACCTCATTGCCATCAAAATCAATGACAATCTCGTCTTGTTTGGACTCGGTGTATTTACCAGGAATTAGGTCTGTGATGTAGCCTAGGTCTCCATTAAAGACATTTACTTCGGCGTCGTTGACTAGGTGAATGACCTTGTCCCCTGTTCGATAGTGACACTGAGTTGCTTCAAAGCAAACTTGCCCCTTTTGCTGAGGATTGAGCAGGTCTTGCATGAGTTGGTTGATGGCATCAATACCAGCAGTTCCTCGATACATAGGCGCTAGCACCTGAATATCACGAGCCGGAATCCCACTTCTGAGGGCAGCACCAAGAATTTTCTCAATAGTAGCTGGGATATGGCCACTAGCAATTTCAAAGTAGGAGCGGTCTGCCTTTTTCTGGGTGAAATCTGCTGGCAAGATTCCCTGTCGAATCTGACTAGCCAAGGTAACGATAGTTGATTCTTCACTCTGACGGTAAATCCGTTCCAAACGTGTCTGCGGAATCAGGGGTATCTGGAGCAGGTCAGCCAGGACTTGTCCGGGACTAACAGAAGGCAACTGGTCACTGTCTCCCACGATGAGGATTTTACTGTTAGAGGAGATATTGGAGAAAAGTTGGTTGGCTAGCCAAGTATCCACCATAGAAAACTCATCCACGATGATGAAGTCGGCATCCAGATAATCTTCTAGATGACTGGTATCATCGTCTCCCGTCATCCCCAAATGACGGTGTATGGTCGCGCTAGGCAAACCTGTCAATTCATTCATGCGCCGAGCCGCTCGACCAGTTGGAGCTGCTAGAAGGATAGGTAAGTTGCTTTTCTTCCTGAGATCAAGCCCTTCTAAAAGAGCATAAACAGCGATAATCCCATTGATAACAGTCGTCTTACCAGTACCAGGTCCACCTGTTAGGATAAAGACCTTGTTCTGGATAGCGTCGCAGATAGCCTGTTTTTGAATAGTATCGTACTGGATACCAAGCTCTTCCTCAACACTGGCGATATGTTTTTGAATGGTTTCTAGATCCTGGCTTTTCTGCTTTCCTTTTTCGAGGATACGAACTAAGTGACTGCGAATGCCTTCTTCAGCGAAAAAGAGGCTGTTATCAAAGATTTTAGTATCAATCTGCTGAACCTTATCTTCTTCAATCAGATGAGCTAATTCCTGAGCTACTTGGCTGGGATCCAGTTCCACGGGACGGGAAGATTCGAGGAGAGTCAGAGTTTGTTCCAGCAAATCTCGGGCTTCCATATAGGTATCGCCTGTATCCATACAATCTTGAAAGAGACTGTGAACAAGGCCAGCACGGAAGCGTTCAGGAGCTTGACTTTCGATACCTAGTTCTGCAGCCAATTGGTCAGCAATGGTAAAGCCCAAACCCTTGACATCCTCAACTAGTTGGTAGGGATAATTTTCAACCACATCAAGGGTTTCTTCCTTGTAAAAGTCTTGAATCTGAAAGGCCAGTTTATTTGGAATGCCGTAGTTAGCTAGTTTTGCTAAGACCATCTCTGTCCCATAGTTGAGACGAAGAGTGGAAACAAAAGCCTCACGGTTTTTGGCAGAGAGTCCTGCAATACCTTCTAGCTTTTCAGGATGTTCCAGAATTTCGTCAATGGTATTGTCACCATAGCTATCCACGATTTTTTGGGCCGTTTTGAGACCAATCCCCTTGAAATGACTGCTAGAAAAGTACTTGACTAGCCCCTTACTAGTTGGTTTGGCTCGCTCATAACGACTGATCTGAAGCTGTTCCCCATACTTGGAGTGCTGAACGATTTGCCCCCAAAAAGTGTAGTCTTCACCCTCAATCACGTCCGCCATGGTTCCGGTGACGATGATTTCAAAATCGTCAAAGTCCTCCACATTGGTATCTTCGATATCTAGGAGGAGAATACGATAAAAATTACTGGGATTTTCAAAAATAATCCGTTCAATGGTGCCTGAAAAATAAACTTCCATAGGTTTCCTTTACATGAGTTCATGAGAGTTGGACCCTTAGCTTCTTTCAACAAGCTAGGAGACTAAAAGGTCTTCTTCTCGCAATAGAAAAAGAGGCTGAGACTTAGCATTCTCGGCCTCTTCCTTATCTTAAAAAGTTCCGATACGGTTAAGTGGCCAGAAACGGAATTTTGCTTCGCCTTTGATATCGCTGGCCTTGAAGGTACCAACGTGGCGGCTGTCGCTAGAGACTAGACGATCGTCACCAAGGAGAAGGTACTCACCTTGAGGGACAGTAAAGCTGAAGCTGGTATTGGAATTGACATCGACCGTAAAGGCTTGTGCTTTTTGAGCAAGTTCTCTAAAGTAAACTCCCTTATTGCCTTCAAATCCTTTGCCAGTATAGGTGTTCTGCAACTTTTCTGTTTTGAACAAGTTGAGGTATTCAGCTAGGTAGGGTTCATCCGTTTCTTTATCGTTGATAAAGAGTTTGTCATTTTCATAGCGGATGGTATCTCCAGGCATACCGATAACCCTTTTGACAATGTCTTTATTTCCGTCTTCCTCATGCGCAACCACGATGTCGAAGCGGTCAATTGGGAGGTGTTTAACAACGAAGAGAACTTCTCCGTCGGCTAGGGTAGGGTCCATAGAGTGTCCTTCCACACGGACATTGCTCCAAAGGAAGATACGGCTAAGACCTACCAGTGCGATAATCAGGAAGATGACTCCCCATTCTTTTATAAATGATTTTAAATAGTTCATGGTTTACCTCTATAGAAGTTTTTTTGCTTTTTCAGTGTTTTTAAAATGCAGTTTGGCACAGAAATGAAGTCCCTTCATACCATAGGCTTGCAGGATTTTGCTTGCAACCTTATCAGATGCAGTTCCAGCGCCACTTGGCAGTTGATAGCCTAGTTCTCGTCCAAGATTTTCCAAGTTCTCAAGGAAGAGATCCCGCGCGATGATGGAGCTAACGGCAACAGCCAGGTATTTGCCCTCGGCTTTTTCTTCTAAGCTAATTTTGTTTGGAAAACGGTTGGCTTCTTGCGCCAAGTACTTGTCATAGTTTTTAGGACTTGTAAAAGCATCAATCACGATTTTTTCTGGCTGGACTCCTTTTTGAAGCAGGAGAAAGATAGCCTGGTTGTGAAGGGCAACCTTTACAGAAACAGCATTGTAACGCTCTCCGATAACTTCGTTGTACTTGCTCGGTGAAAGGAGGAGCGCTTGGTGCGAAATCTTTTCCTTGAGGATAGGGGCAATCTGACGAATCTTTTGGTCAGTCAAGGTTTTTGAATCCCCTACGCCGAGTTTTCGCAAGAAGTCGTGCTGGTCAGGTGTCACGAAGGAAGCCACAACAGCCAGCCCACCAAAGTAGGAACCATTTCCCACCTCATCAGTCCCAATCATAGGGAAATCTTGTCCACTGTTTTCCTCTACAACCTGATAGCCAAAGAAACCGGCGTACTGCTCAGCAGCTTCGCCCTGCAGGAGGACTTTTCCAGAAGTATAGATGGAAACTGTTGCCTGAGGCAGTCTCAAAAAATAGCGAATATAAGGATTTTTACTAGGACTGAGAGCCTTCTGATACTGACTTAAAAAGCTCTGAATTTCCTGTTCACTTGGTGTGAGTGTGATACTTGCCATAGTCTCTATTGTACCACAAAAGCAGGAGAATTGGTAAAAACTGACAAAGTTAGCGAAATTTGGTATAATATCGTGAGGTGAATTTTATGGCAAATCTAAATCGATATAAGTTTACATTCGGGAAAAAGACATTAACCTTAACAACCGAGCATGACAACCTCTTTATGGAGGAAATTGCCAAGGTTGCGACTGAAAAATACCAAGCAATTAAAGAACAAATGCCTGGGGCGGATGATGAAACCATTGCGCTTCTTTTGGCGGTCAATTGTCTGTCTACACAACTCAACCGTGAGATTGAATTTGATGACAAGGAGCAAGAGTTGTTAGAACTCCGCCACAAGTTGATTGCAGTCAAACAAGAACAGAGCAAGATTGAGGACTCCCTATGATTTCAATCCTACTCTTATTGGTTCTGGCTTGGGGCTTTTACATCGGCTACCGTAGAGGTTTGGTCCTGCAAGTTTATTATTTCCTCGTGGCAGTGATTTCAGCCTTTGTTGCGGGACAGTTTTATAAATCACTGGGTGACCACTTCCACTTGCTTGTCCCTTATGCCAATCCTCAGGAAGGACAGGGAACCTTTTTCTTCCCTTCAGACCAGCTGTTTCATCTAGATAAGGTCTTTTATGCGGGCCTAGCCTACCTTTTAGTTTTTGGGATTTGTTATAGTTTCGGACGTTTTATCGGTTTGTTCCTGCACTTGATTCCAACTAAAAAGCTCGATGTCAAATGGTTGCGTATCGGATCAGGCCTTTTGTCTCTATTGGTAACCTTATTTGTCTTGCAAATGGCTCTGACCATTCTTGCAACAGTGCCTCTGGCAGTCATTCAAAATTCACTCGAAAAAAGTATAGTAGCCAAACATATCATCCAAAGTGTCCCTTTTACGACAAACCTTATCAAACAACTCTGGGTGACAAATTTAATCGGATAAAAAGGGCGGGATTTTTCCTAGCCCTTTGTTTACAGATTGGACGACTAGGTCAAAACCTCTAGTTGCTATAATCTTGTAAACCAGTATACAAGGAAAAAATATGAATACAAAAATACTAGAAACCTTAGAATTTAATAAAATCAAAGCCTTGTTTGAACCTCATCTCCTGACAGAACAAGGACTAGAGGAGCTAAAAGGCTTGGCCCCAACTGCCAAGGTGGATAAGATCAAGCAAGCCTTTACAGAGATGGAGGAAATGCAAGCTCTATTTGTGGAGCAACCTCACTTTACAATCCTAGCGACGCGTGAGATATCAGCTGTTTGCAAGCGTCTGGAGATGGGGGCGGACCTCAATATTGAGGAGTTCCTGCTCCTCAAACGGGTCTTACTGGCTAGCAGAGAGTTGCAAGGTTTTTATACCAATCTCGAAAACGTACGCTTGGAGCAGTTGGCGAGATGGTTTGAAAAACTGCATGATTTTCCACACTTGCAAGGGGGTCTTCAAGCCCTAAATGATGCAGGATTTATCGAAAATTTTGCCAGTGAAGAACTAGCACGTATCCGTCGGAAAATCCATGATAGCGAGAGTCAAGTTCGAGATGTTTTGCAAGACTTACTCAAGCAAAAAGCGCAGATGTTGACGGAAGGCATAATCGCTAGCAGAAATGGCCGTCAAGTTTTACCCGTCAAGAATACCTATCGCAATAAGATTGCAGGTGTTGTCCATGACATCTCTGCTAGTGGGAATACGGTCTATATCGAGCCACGTGAGGTGGTCAAGCTGAGCGAAGAAATCGCCAGTCTGCGAGCAGACGAACGCTATGAGATGATTCGCATCCTGCAGGAACTATCGGAACGGGTTCGTCCTCATGCTGCTGAGATTGCTAATGACGCTTGGATCATCGGTCATCTGGATCTGATTCGTGCCAAGGTACGTTTCATCCAAGAAAGACAAGCAGTTGTTCCTCAACTTTCAGAGAATCAAGAGATTCAACTCCTTCATGTTCGCCATCCTTTGGTCAAAAATGCTGTCGCAAACGATGTACACTTTGGTAAGGAATTAACGGCCATTGTCATTACAGGTCCCAATACTGGTGGGAAGACCATCATGCTCAAAACCCTGGGCTTGACTCAACTCATGGCCCAGTCAGGTTTGCCCATTTTAGCTGATAAAGGAAGCCGTGTCGGTATTTTCGAAGAAATCTTTGCCGATATCGGGGATGAGCAGTCTATCGAACAAAGCTTGTCTACCTTCTCCAGCCACATGACCAATATCGTAGATATTCTTGGCAAGGTTAATCAGCACTCGCTCTTATTGCTAGATGAGCTCGGGGCTGGTACTGATCCTCAAGAGGGAGCCGCCCTTGCTATGGCTATTCTGGAGGATCTTCGTCTGCGTCAGGTCAAGACCATGGCGACGACCCACTATCCAGAACTCAAGGCTTATGGTATTGAGACAGCCTTTGTGCAAAATGCCAGCATGGAGTTTGATACAGCTAGTCTGCGTCCGACCTATCGCTTTATGCAGGGAGTTCCTGGTCGAAGCAATGCCTTTGAAATTGCCAAACGCCTAGGACTGTCAGATGTCATCGTCGGGGATGCCAGTCAGCAGGTCAATCAAGATAATGATGTCAATCGCATCATTGAACAATTAGAAGAGCAAACGCTTGAAAGCCGTAAACGCTTGGACAATATCCGTGAGGTGGAGCAAGAAAACCTTAAGATGAACCGTGCTCTCAAAAAGCTCTACAATGAGCTCAATCGTGAAAAAGAAACTGAGCTCAACAAGGCGCGTGAACAAGCTGCCGAGATTGTGGAACTCGCTCTAAGTGAAAGTGACCAGATTCTCAAAAATCTCCATAGCAAGTCTCAACTCAAACCCCATGAAATCATTGAAGCCAAGGCTGAGCTGAAAAAACTGGCTCCTGAAAAAGTCGACTTGTCTAAAAACAAGGTCCTTCAAAAAGCCAAGAAAAAACGAGCTCCAAAGGTGGGAGATGATATTGTGGTCCTCAGTTATGGACAACGTGGAACCTTGACCAATCAGCTTAAGGACGGCCGTTGGGAAGCCCAAGTTGGCTTGATCAAGATGACCTTGGAAGAGAAAGAATTTGACCTTGTTCAGGCCCAACAAGAAGCCCCAGTCAAGAAAAAACAAGTCAATGTCGTCAAACGTGCTTCTGGTCGTGGTCCGCAAGCAAGACTGGATCTCCGAGGCAAACGATACGAAGAGGCTATGAATGAGCTGGACGCCTTTATCGACCAAGCCCTGCTTAATAACATGGCGCAGGTCGACATTATCCATGGTATCGGAACAGGAGTCATCCGTGAGGGCGTCACCAAATACCTGCAAAGAAACAAGCATGTCAAGAGTTTCGGCTATGCTCCACAAAATGCTGGAGGCAGTGGTGCCACCATTGTGACCTTTAAAGGTTAAAAAAGAGTACGTCTCTTTTTTTGAAAAAGAAGTGAAAATCCATCTTTTTTCAAATAATATATTGACAAAGACTAACTTTTCTTGTAAAATAATAAAAAATAAAATACCAACACCGAATGAAGTTTAATAGAAGTGGAGAAAGGTTTGTTTTCCATGACTGTAAATGGACGGAACTCTGGAGAGACCGTAAAGGCACCGAAGGGGCAAGGCAGGCAACTGCTCAAACTCTCAGGTAAAAGGACAGAGCTAGGATAGACCGCTTTTAGGCATTTATCTAAGCATTCCAGAGTACATGTATCTTGCATGTGCTCTTTCTTTTGGGGTTGAAAGATAGGAGAAGGACATGTTAGAATTGCTTAAAGCGCTTGATGCTTTCGTTTGGGGGCCTCCCCTCTTGATCTTATTGGTCGGAACGGGTATCTATTTGACCATCCGACTAGGACTTTTGCAGGTGGCTCGTCTCCCTAAGGCCTTTCAGCTGATCTTTACCAAGGATAAGGGGCATGGCGATGTGTCGAGCTTTGCTGCTCTCTGTACGGCTCTAGCAGCCACCGTTGGTACGGGAAATATCATCGGAGTGGCGACAGCCATTAAGGTTGGGGGACCAGGGGCCCTCTTTTGGATGTGGATGGCGGCCTTCTTTGGGATGGCGACCAAATATGCCGAAGGCTTGTTGGCCATCAAATATCGCACAAAGGATGCAAATGGAGCTGTAGCTGGAGGACCCATGCATTACATCCTTTTGGGGATGGGAGAAAAGTGGCGTCCACTTGCTATCTTCTTTGCCCTAGCGGGTGTATTGGTAGCCCTTCTAGGGATTGGTACCTTTACCCAAGTCAATTCGATTACAGAATCCATTCAAAATACAGCCCAAGTTGATCCAGCTATCACAGCTCTGATTTTATCCATTTTGGTGGGTGTTGCTGTCTTTGGTGGCCTCAAGTCCATATCAAAAGTTTCGACAGCAGTGGTTCCTTTTATGGCTATTGTCTATATTTTAGGAACTCTTACAGTTATTCTCTTTAATATTGAGAAAATCCCAGCTACACTTGCTCTCATCTTTACTTCAGCCTTTAGCCCAGCTGCTGCGGTAGGTGGTTTTGCAGGTGCCAGCATTCGGATGGCTATCCAAAATGGTGTGGCGAGAGGAGTCTTTTCTAACGAATCTGGTCTTGGTTCAGCTCCCATTGCAGCGGCTGCGGCTAAGACAAATGAGCCTGTCGAGCAAGGCTTGATTTCCATGACAGGAACCTTTATTGATACTTTGATTATCTGCACTCTGACAGGTCTGACAATCTTGGTAACTGGGGTTTGGAGTGGTGATTTGAATGGAGTTGCCTTGACCCAGTCAGCCTTTTCAACAGTTTTTTCACACTTTGGACCTGCTCTTTTGACCATTTTCCTTGTACTCTTTGCCTTTACGACGATTCTCGGATGGAACTACTACGGAGAACGCTGTTTTGAGTTTCTCTTCGGTGTTCGTTTTATCTGGCTTTACCGTGTAGTCTTTGTAGTCATGGTCTTGTTGGGAGGATTTATCGAGTTGGATATGGTTTGGATTATCGCAGATATCGTCAATGCCTTGATGGCTTTACCAAACTTGATTGCCCTCTTAGTCTTGTCGCCAGTCGTCATTACTGAGACTAAAAAGTATTTTAAACACTAACCCAATCACACTTTTAGTGTGATTTTTTCATTTCATAAACATTTCCTATCATGGCAATTGAAAATATATATTATCCAAGTGGAAAATTCTATGATAGACTAAATGACAATAAAATGAAAAGAGGTTTCTTATGACAACATTTACCATCCACACAGTAGAATCAGCACCAGCAGAAGTAAAAGAAGTTCTTGAAATAGTACAAAAAGATAACAATGGCTATATTCCCAACCTAATCGGTCTCTTGGCCAACGCTCCTACCGCGCTTGAAGCCTACCGAACTGTCGGAGCCATCAACCGTCGCAACAGCCTGACACCAGTAGAGCGTGAAGTAGTGCAAATAACAGCTGCCGTAACCAATGGTTGTGCTTTCTGCGTCGCAGGTCACACAGCCTTTTCAATCAAACAAATCCAGATGAATGATGATCTTCTTCAAGCCCTCCGCAACCGCACTCCGATTGAAACAGATCTTAAATTGGATACTCTAGCTAAGTTTACCTTGGCGGTCATCAATACCAAAGGGCGTGTAGGAGATGAAGCCCTTAGTGAATTTTTGGAAGCTGGCTACACGCAACAAAATGCCTTGGATGTGGTTCTCGGTGTTAGTCTTGCCAGTCTTTGCAACTATGCCAACAACCTAGCCAATACGCCAATTAATCCAGAATTGCAACCTTATGCCTAGTTCGAATCAGAAAGAAAAAATGAAGACTGAGCAATCCAGTCTTCATTTTTCTATGCTATTTTAAGCGCTTTTATGCTATACTAATAATAACATGATTATTGGAGGCTCGAATGAAAAAGCTCCCCTTAGTATTTTCTGGTTGTTTGTTGGGTTTAGCAGGTGCAGGAAATCTGATTGCAGATACTTTGCCTGTTCTGTCGCATTTATTGAGTCTGACTGGTCTAGTGTTGTGGATTTTCTTTCTTGTTGTTCATCTTTTTAATTGGGAAGAAACCAAGAAAGAATTGACCAAGCCCCCTCTTTTATCTGGGATGGCCACCTTTCCCATGGCTGGGATGATTTTAGCGACCTATGTCTTTCGCGTATTCCCTGCTCTTCATTTGGTAGCACAAGGGATCTGGTGGTTTTCATTTCTCTTGGATTTGACTTTGATTGCTACTTTTACCATCAAATTTGCCTGTCCAGGTCGGAGGGTCAATGCGACTCCTAGCTGGACGGTACTCTATGTGGGGATAGCAGTAGCAGCCTTGACCTATCCTCTTGTCGGTATCATTGAAATTGCCTATGCGACCTTGAGTTTTGGTTTTGTCTTGACCTTCTATCTCTATCCCCTTATTTATAGTGATTTAAAGAAAGATCCACTCCCAGTGGCCTTGCTTGGACAGGAAGGAATCTACTGTGCTCCCTTTTCCCTACTCTTGGCTTCTCTAGTTCGAGTTGGAGGAGCAAGCCTACCGACTTGGCTCTTGATTGTCATGATTTTGGCATCTCAATCCTTCTTTTTCTTTGTGTTGACTCGTCTGCCCAATATTTTAAAACAAGGCTTTCAACCAGCCTTCTCAGCCCTCACCTTCCCAACCATTATCACAGCTACTTCGCTCAAGATGGCTCAGGGAATTTTGAAACTTCCATTTCTGGATTATCTGGTATTGGCTGAAACCGTTATTTGCCTCACTATTTTATTCTTTGTCTTGGGTGCTTATCTGATTTGGTTACGAAAAAAGGTCTAGCTAGAAATAGCTAGACCTTATTTTTATGGTTTGATAACTTCAGCTCCACCCATATATGGACGAAGAGCTTCTGGAATGGTTACAGAACCATCTGCGTTTTGATAGTTTTCAAGAATGGCAGCCACTGTACGTCCAACCGCAAGTCCAGAACCATTCAAAGTGTGAAGGAGTTTCACCTTGCCATCTGCTTCATCACGGTAACGGATTTGGGCACGACGAGCTTGGAAATCTTCTGTATTTGAACAGCTTGAGATTTCACGATAGGTATTTTGGGCTGGAATCCAAACTTCCAAGTCGTAAGTCTTAGCAGCTGAGAAGCCCATGTCCCCAGTAGAGAGGGCAACGACACGGTATGGAAGGTTGAGTTTTTGAAGAATATTTTCAGCGTTGGCTGTCATCTTTTCCAATTCTTCGTATGATTCTTCTGGTTTGGCAAATTTGACCATTTCAACCTTGTGGAATTGGTGTAGACGAATCAAGCCACGTGTATCACGACCTGCAGAACCAGCCTCAGAACGGAATGATGGACTCATAGCGGTGAAGTAGATTGGTAGGTCTTTTCCGTCAAGGATTTCATCACGGTAGTAGTTTGTAAGAGGAACTTCAGCTGTAGGGATGAGGACATAACTAGTGTCTTTCAATTCAAAAGTATCATCCTTAAATTTTGGATAATTTCCGGTACCAAACATAGAATCATGGTTAACCATGTAAGGTGTGATGACTTCCGTATAGCCTTCCTTGCCATGCTCATCCAACATGAAGTTGTAGATAGCACGTTCCAAACGAGCACCGAGTCCTTTATAGAAGAGGAAGCGAGCGCCTGTTACTTTACCGCCACGTTCCCAGTCAAGGATACCCAAGTCTTCACCAAGATCCCAGTGAGCTTTTGGTTCGAAGTCAAACTCGCGCGGAGTCCCCCAACGACGGACTTCCACATTGTCATCTTCATCAGCTCCAACAGGAACGCTGTCGGCAGGGATGTTTGGAAGAGTAGTGGTAAATTCTGTTAATTTAGCATCGATGTCCGCCAATTCAGCATCCAAGGCTTTGACTTCAGCAGATAGGGTTTGCATTGCAGCAATCTTGTCATCGGAATTTTCCTTGTTGCGCTTGGCTTGGGCAATCTCAGCAGAAACTGTGTTACGTTCTGCTTTGAGCGTTTCAACCTTGACCAAGATGTCACGACGTTTAGCATCGATTTCTTTCATTTCATTTAAGATAGCAGCATCTACACCACGTGTAGCTAATTTTTCAGCGACAGCATCAAAATCTGTGCGAATACGTTTAATATCTAACATAAGAACTCCTTTATGAAAAAAGCACACCTGACAAAGTGTTGGAGTGGCAGGGCCACGGTTCCATCCAACTTCACAGGTGTGCACTTGATTCTGTATTTAATTGTGAATAACGGTAGAATTTCACCTATCCCTCCTATCTGCTCACAGCACCCGCAGACTTTCTGAAAGAAGAGGATAACCTACTTATCCGTTGCTATGATTATACTAAAGTTTCTACTTTTTTGCAAATAGATTTTTAAGTTTTTTTCCAATGGTCTGGAGTAGAGTCGGAAGTTTCACAACCTTGTCATTGCCAAGTTTTTCACGAGCGATTTTGAGGATAGCTCCAGAGTCTTTTGAAGCAAAGAGGAATTTTCCTTGATCAGTGAAGACTTCAAAGTGGCGGCTGATCTTGCGACCACTTACGTTGGCTCCGATTTGCTGAATGCTGGACCAGGGGATTTGGATATATTGTTCGACATTGACATCAGGATAAAACTCTAAGGCTTGATCCCCAACTAGAAATTTTCCAACTTTTCCAGAGATAGAGAGGTAAGATGTCCCAGTAGTTTGGAGGTCAATGACTTGATTGAGTGATTGGGCCATGATTAGTCTTCCTTACTTTCACCGAAAAAGGCGTGATAGAGAGCCTTGATAGCTGCTTTTTCTTGCTCTTTATTGACAACAAACATGATGGAAACTTCACTTGAACCTTGGGACATCATCTGGATGTTGATTTTATTCTCAGACAAAGCACGTGTTGCAGTAGCAGTTACCCCGATATGGCTCTTCATCTTTTCTCCGACAATCATAATGATGGAAAGGTCATGTTCGATTTCAGCATGGTCCACTTCAGCCTTTTGAACGAGTTGACGTAGAATTTCTTCTTCTTTGATAGGAGTCAATTCGCGGGAGCGGAGAATGATTGAAAGATCGTCAATACCTGTAGGCATGTGTTCCCAACCGATGTTGAGGTCCTCAAGGATTTGCAGAACCTTGCGACCAAACCCGACTTCGCGGTTCATGAGGTATTTAGACATGTTGATGCTGACGAATCCTGAGTCACCTGCAATCCCTACTACTGGGAATTTATCACTACTGTGTTCTAAAACAATGCGTGTTCCTGGGTGGTCAGGGTTGTTGGTATTCTTGATGACAAGAGGAATTTTTCCTCGGTAGGCAGGAAGAAGGGCTTCGTCATGAAGGACTGAAAATCCAGCGTAAGCCAACTCACGCATTTCACGGTAGGTTAATTCAGGAATGGAGTGTGGTTGGTGGATAATACCAGGATGGGCAGCAAAGATACCATCTACGTCTGTAAAGTTTTCATAGAGATCAGCCTTAACACCTGCTGCAATGATAGAACCTGTGATATCTGAACCTCCACGTGAAAAAGTACAGATTTGATTTTCCTTAGTCACACCAAAGAAACCAGGGATAACAAGGACTTCGTTGCTATCAGCCAAGCCTTCAATCTTGTCATAACTAGATGGGATGATGCGTGCGTTTCCTGGTTCACTTGTGACAACGATCCCAGCTTCTCTTGGGTGAACATAGCGTGCATCGATACCGTTTTGGTTAAAGTAGGCTGCAATCAATTTGGCATTGTTATTTTCTCCAGCCGCTAGGAAGGTATCATAGAGAAATTCATTGTCCTCTATAGGAAGAGTTGCCAAGGCCCGAATACTTTTAGAGATTTTTTCTAAAACAGCAGGTTTTAACCCTAGTTCACTAACCATAGCGGCATAACGGTCAATGATCCAGCTTTGGCTAGCACTGATGTCATTTCCAGCCACATAGTCGCGATAGTATTTAATCAAAGCATCAGTTACCTTGGTATCTTCAGCATTGCGTTTGCCGGGTGCAGAAACGACTACAAAACGGCGTTCTTTATCACTTTTAACGATGTTTAAAACTTTTTCTAACTGACCAGCAGAGGCAAGCGAGCTTCCGCCAAATTTTACAACCTTCATAAGGACTCCTCAAGTAAGTATTTTATACGATTATAGCAGAAAGAGGGGCATTTTTCAATGAAGAAAATAACTTCCTATTATAATAGAAGAAAACACTAACTTATTCTGAAAAGTGATAACCGTTTAAAAGTAAGGGTGTCAAATTTTACTCACACTCATAAATGATGGGTAAATAATCAGCTGAGACACTATCCTTTAGTTTTTCCTTGCCTCTTTATCCAAAAAAAGGTATACTTTGATAATAAAACAATTTCATTACCTTATAAAAGAAAAGGAGAAGCTATGAATCATATCTTATATCAGATCGTAGATGATCTGGCTATCATTACTTTGAATCGTCCCGAAGTGGCAAATGGTTTCCATATCCCAATGTGTGAGGAAATTTTAGAAGCTTTGACTCTAGCGGAGCAGGATCAAGCTGTGCAGTTCATCTTGATTAATGCGAATGGGAAGGTCTTTTCAGTTGGAGGAGACTTGGTTGAGATGAAACGCGCAGTGGACGAAGATGATATCCCATCTTTGAATAAGATTGCAGAATTAGTCAATACAATTTCTTTTAAAATCAAGCAAATTCCTAAACCTGTTTTGATGGAGGTAGATGGAGCGGTCGCTGGTGCTGCAGCAAATATGGCAGTAGCAGTCGATTTTTGTTTGGCGACTGACAAGGCAAAATTTATTCAAGCCTTTGTCGGAGTTGGCTTGGCGCCAGACGCTGGTGGGATTCATCTCTTGAGTCGTAGCATCGGGGTAACACGAGCTGCACAACTTGCCATGACAGGTGAAGCTTTGACTGCTGAAAAAGCACTAGAATGGGGCGTGGTATACCGTGTTTGTGAAGTTGACAAATTAGAAAAAACAAGAGAACAAGTTCTGAAAAAATTAAGAAGAGGTTCAGCAAACTCATACGCAGCGATTAAAAAGTTAGTTTGGGAAAGTCAATTCAAGGATTGGCAGAATTATGCCGAATTAGAATTGAAATTACAAGAATCGTTATCTTTAACTGAAGATTTTAAAGAAGGGGTTCGTGCACATTCTGAAAGAAGAAGACCGAAATTTACAGGAATGTAAAAAAATACTTGCACAATTTTTTGAAGTTTGATATACTTCTTTTATCAAATGCTTTGATTGTGAAAGTTTTTTAGAAGGAGGGAAACGATTTGGACTACCAACAAGTAAATGATTATCTAACATCTATTTTCAACAATGTCCTTGTGATCGAGGAGGTTAGCTTACGAGGTAGTCGATTCAAAGACATCTCCATAAAAGAAATGCACACGATTGATGTGATTGGAAAGTTTCCGGAGGCAACACCAAGCAAGGTTTCAAAGGAACTGATGGTAACTCTTGGAACGGTTACAACTAGCTTGAATAACCTGGAAAGAAAAGGTTATATTGAGCGTATTCGTTCTGATCAGGATCGACGTGTGGTCTATCTGCATTTGACCAAGAAAGGTCGGTTAGTCCATCGTCTTCATAGACGTTTTCACAAGGCAATGGTCGAAAAAATCATCGATGGCATGAGTCCTGAGGAAATAGAAGTTATGGGTAGAGGATTAATCAATCTTTATCAATTTTTGGAGGATTTGAAATAATGGCTTTTGCAAAGATAAGCCAGGTTGCTCATTATGTTCCAGAGCAAGTGGTCACTAATCATGACTTAGCCCAAATCATGGACACAAGCGATGAGTGGATTTCAAGTCGGACAGGAATTAAACAGAGACATATCTCAAAAACAGAGTCTACAAGTGATTTGGCGACAGAAGTAGCTAAGAGCTTGTTGGCTAAAGGGAGCTTAACAGCGGATCAGATTGATTTTATCATTGTAGCGACGATTACCCCAGACTCGATGATGCCTTCCACAGCAGCTCGAGTTCAGGCAAATATCGGAGCGCATAGAGCTTTCGCCTTTGATCTGACAGCAGCATGCAGTGGCTTTGTATTTGCTCTCTCAACTGCAGAAAAGTTTTTAAGTTCTGGGCAGTTCAAAAAAGGGATTGTTATCGGGGCTGAGACCTTATCTAAGGCAGTTGATTGGTCAGATCGTTCAACAGCTGTTCTCTTTGGGGATGGTGCTGGTGGGGTTCTCTTGGAAGCGAGCGAAACACGTCACTTCCTTGTGGAGAGTCTCTATACGGATGGCTCTCGGAGCGAGTGTTTGACCTATGGTCAAACGGCTTTGGCTTCTCCTTTCTCGGATCAAGAAGCAGTTCCTGCTTTTTTGAAAATGGATGGACGAGCAGTTTTTGATTTTGCAAATCGTGATGTTGCTAGATCGATCAAAGAAACCATTGAAAATGGTCCAATCGCAGCATCGGAATTGGATTATCTCTTGCTTCATCAGGCAAATATCCGCATTTTGGATAAGATGGCTAAGAAGATTGGTGTAGACCGAGACAAACTTCCTGCCAATATGATGGAGTATGGAAATACCAGTGCAGCAAGTATCCCGATTTTGCTTTCAGAGTGTGTGGAAAATGGCATGATTCGTTTAGATGGTAGCCAGACGATTCTCCTATCAGGCTTCGGTGGAGGTTTGACATGGGGCACACTCATTCTTACAATCTAGGTAATCATGTGGTAAACACATAGTTATAAATTTTTTATATTTTAAAGGAGTCCTATCATGGCAGTATTTGAAAAAGTACAAGAAATTATCGTTGAAGAACTTGGGAAAGACGCATCAGAAGTAACACTTGAATCTACTTTTGATGATTTGGATGCAGATTCATTGGACTTGTTCCAAGTAATCTCTGAAATCGAAGATGCTTTCGATATCCAAATCGAAGCAGAAGATAACTTGAAAACAGTTGGTGACTTGGTTGCCTACGTTGAAGAGCAAACAAAATAATTAACATATTACTAGAAGGAGTAGGGGAAACCCACTCCCTCTTGTTTAGGTAATAGTTTGAAACTCAAATGATAAACTCATCGAACTATTACGTAAGCAAGGAATGATGGAGGCACTATGAAAACACGTATTACAGAATTATTGAACATTGATTATCCTATTTTTCAAGGAGGAATGGCCTGGGTTGCTGATGGTGACTTGGCTGGTGCAGTATCAAAAGCTGGTGGTCTAGGGATTATCGGTGGTGGGAATGCACCTAAAGAGGTCGTAAAGGCTAATATCGATAAAATCAAATCACTTACGGACAAACCTTTTGGTGTCAACATCATGCTCTTGTCACCTTTTGTAGAAGACATCGTTGATCTCGTGATTGAAGAAGGGGTCAAGGTGGTTACAACTGGTGCAGGAAATCCAAGTAAATACATGACTCGTTTCCATGATGCAGGAATTACAGTTATTCCCGTTGTTCCAAGTGTTGCTTTGGCAAAACGCATGGAAAAAATTGGTGCAGATGCAGTTATTGCAGAGGGAATGGAAGCCGGTGGACATATTGGTAAATTAACAACGATGACCTTGGTTCGCCAAGTTGCTGCAGCTGTTTCAATTCCAGTTATCGCAGCTGGAGGAATTGCGGACGGTGAAGGTGTCGCTGCAGGCTTTATGCTTGGAGCTGAGGCCGTTCAAGTTGGTACGCGTTTCGTAGTAGCTAAGGAATCTAACGCCCATCCAAAATACAAGGAAAAAATCTTAAAAGCGCGTGATATCGATACGACTATTTCAGCTCAGCACTTTGGACATGCTGTTCGTGCCATTAAAAATCAGTTGACACGTGACTTTGAGCAGGCTGAAAAGGATGCCTTTAAACAAGAAAATCCAGATTTAGAAATCTTTGAACAAATGGGAGCTGGTGCTCTTGCTAAAGCCGTTGTTCATGGAGATGTAGAAGGTGGATCTGTCATGGCAGGTCAAATCGCTGGTTTGGTTTCTAAAGAGGAAACTGTCGAAGAAATCTTAAAAGATCTATACTATGGCGCAGCCAAAAAAATTCAAGAAGAAGCCTCTCGTTGGGCAGGAGTTGTAAGAAATGACTAAAACAGCCTTTCTATTTGCGGGTCAAGGTGCTCAGTATCTAGGAATGGGTCGTGATCTCTATGATCGCTATCCTATCGTCAAGGAAACAATTGACCAAGCCAGTCAGGTTTTGGGTTATGATCTTCGTGACTTGATTGATAAGGAAGAAACCAAGTTAAACCAGACTCGCTATACGCAGCCAGCTATTTTAGCGACTTCGGTTGCTATTTACCGACTATTGAAAGAAAAGGGTTATCAGCCGGATATGGTAGCAGGATTGTCTCTTGGGGAATATTCTGCTCTTGTAGCAAGTGGTGCCTTGGACTTTGAGGATGCAGTTGCCTTGGTTGCTAAGCGCGGTGCTTATATGGAAGAGGCTGCACCTGCAGGCTCTGGGAAGATGGTTGCGGTTCTCAATACTCCAGTTGAAGTGATTGAGGAAGCTTGTGAGACAGCCTCTAAAGTTGGAGTAGTGACTCCTGCTAACTACAACACCCCAAGCCAAATCGTTATCGGTGGTGAGGTGGCTGCGGTTGACTACGCAGTTGAACTCTTGCAGGAAGCAGGAGCAAAACGATTGATTCCTTTAAATGTATCTGGTCCTTTCCATACAGCCCTTCTTGAGCCAGCTAGTCAGCAACTAGCTGAAGCTCTTAAGGGAGTAGGTTTCGCTGATTTCACTTGCCCACTAGTCGGCAATACGGAAGCTACTGTTATGGAAAAAGATCGAATCCAAGAGCTTTTGACGCGTCAGGTGAAGGAACCGGTGCGTTTCTACGAAAGTATCGCTGTCATGCAAGATGCTGGGGTAACCAACTTTATTGAAATTGGTCCTGGTAAGGTCCTATCAGGCTTTGTCAAAAAAATCGATAAAACAGCTCAGCTAGCTAACGTTGAAGACCAAGCAAGCTTGGATGCTTTGTTAGGAAACTAATGATCCCTTCTCCCATAAAATACAACAGGAAATAGGAGAGATAGAATGCAACTTACAAACAAAAATGTCTTTGTAACAGGTTCAAGTCGTGGTATCGGACTTGCCATTGCTCACAAATTTGCCCAACTAGGCGCTAATGTAGTTTTGAATAGTCGCGGAGCAATCTCAGAAGAATTGCTGGCTGAGTTTTCAAACTATGGTGTCAAAGTAGTACCGATTTCAGGTGATGTTTCAGACTTTGCAGATGCCAAGCGTATGATAGATCAAGCGATTGCAGAACTCGGTTCTGTCGATGTCTTGGTCAACAATGCTGGGATCACTCAAGATACGCTTATGCTCAAGATGACCGAAGAAGACTTCGAAAAAGTGATAAAGATCAACTTGACAGGTGCCTTCAACATGACGCAAGCAGTCTTGAAACAGATGATCAAGGCACGTGAAGGTGCGATTATCAACATGTCTAGTGTGGTCGGTTTGATGGGAAATATCGGACAAGCCAACTATGCAGCTTCTAAAGCAGGTTTGATTGGTTTTACCAAGTCAGTTGCACGTGAAGTTGCCAATCGCAACGTACGAGTAAATGCTCTTGCACCAGGAATGATCGAGTCAGATATGACTGCTGTTTTGTCTGATAAGGTTAAGGAAGCGACATTGGCCCAAATCCCAATGAAACATTTCGGTCAAGCAGAACATATCGCAGATGCTACAGTGTTCCTGGCTGGACAGGATTATTTGACGGGACAAGTTCTCGCTGTTGATGGCGGACTTAGCATGTAAAAAATAAGGAAAGATATAGGTAAGACAGATGAAACTAAATCGAGTTGTAGTAACAGGTTACGGATTGACCTCTCCTATCGGAAATACTCCAGAAGAATTTTGGAATAGTTTGCAAACTGGGAAGATTGGAATTGGAGAAATCACTAAATTTGACCACAGCGAATTTGCTGTGCACAATGCGGCAGAAGTTCAAGATTTCCCATTTGATAAATACTTTGTCAAAAAAGATACCAACCGTTTTGACAACTATTCTTTGTATGCCTTGTATGCGGCTCAAGAAGCGGTGACAAATTCAAATCTTGATGTAGAAGCAATCGATAAAGATCGCTTTGGTGTCATCGTGGCTTCTGGTATTGGGGGAATTAAAGAAATCGAAGATCAGGTTATCCGTCTTCATGAAAAAGGTCCAAAACGCGTTAAACCAATGACGCTTCCAAAAGCCTTGCCAAATATGGCTTCAGGAAATGTTGCCATGCGCTTCGGAGCAAACGGTATCTGTAAATCAATCAATACAGCCTGCGCCTCATCAAACGATGCCATTGGGGATGCCTTCCGCTCTATCAAGTTTGGTTTCCAAGATGTCATGTTAGTTGGTGGATCAGAATCATCTATTACTCCTTTTGCTATCGCTGGTTTCCAAGCATTGACTGCCCTATCAACTACAGAGGATCCAACTCGTGCTTCTATCCCATTTGACAAAGATCGTAATGGTTTTGTGATGGGAGAAGGTTCAGGGATGTTGGTTCTTGAAAGCCTTGAACATGCTGAAAAACGTGGTGCAACTATCTTGGCTGAAGTAGTTGGCTATGGTAATACCTGTGATGCTTACCATATGACTTCACCTCATCCAGAAGGTCAAGGTGCGATTAAGGCTATGAAGTTGGCTTTGGAAGAAGCAGAAATTTCTCCAGAGCAAGTGGCTTACGTCAACGCCCACGGAACTTCAACTCCTGCAAATGAAAAAGGAGAAAGTGGTGCGATCGTAGCTGTTCTTGGTAAAGAAGTACCTGTATCTTCAACCAAATCCTTTACAGGACACTTGCTTGGTGCTGCAGGAGCGGTAGAAGCAATTGCTACAATCGAAGCCATGCGTCATAACTATGTACCAATGACAGCTGGAACAAGTGAGTTATCAGACTATATCGAAGCGAATGTCGTTTATGGACAAGGCTTGGAGCAAGAAATCCCTTATGCTATTTCAAACACTTTTGGTTTTGGTGGACACAATGCGGTTCTTGCTTTCAAACGTTGGGAGAATAAATAATTATGAATTTAAATGAAATCAAGGACTTGATGGCTCAATTTGACCAATCAAGTTTGAGAGAATTTTCTTATAAAAATGGAACGGACGAATTGCAGTTCAGTAAGAATGAAGCAAGAATAGCTTCTGAAGCACCAGCTCAAGTTGTTCCAGCACCAGCTGCAGTGGTTGCTAGTCCAGTAGTTTCGGCCCCTTCAACTCCAGTAGAGAGTGCAGTGGAAGAATCTCCAGCACCAGCTGAAACGACGGTTGCTCCAGAGGGTGATGTCGTTGAAAGTCCACTTGTAGGGGTGGCTTACTTGGCCGCTGGACCAGATAAACCTGCCTTTGTCACAGTTGGAGACAGTGTTAAAAAAGGTCAGACTTTGGTGATCATCGAAGCCATGAAAGTCATGAATGAAATCCCTGCACCTAAAGATGGTGTGGTGACAGAAATTCTCGTTTCAAATGAAGAAATGGTTGAGTTCGGTAAAGGATTGGTACGTATCAAATGATCGATATTCAAGGAATTAAAGAAGCTCTACCCCATCGTTACCCTATGCTCCTAGTGGATCGTGTCTTGGAAGTGAGCGAGGATACTATTGTTGCCATTAAAAATGTGACCATCAACGAACCTTTCTTCAATGGTCATTTTCCTCAATATCCAGTCATGCCAGGTGTTCTTATCATGGAGGCCTTGGCTCAGACTGCTGGTGTCTTGGAATTGTCCAAACCTGAAAATAAAGGGAAACTGGTCTTCTACGCTGGCATGGACAAGGTTAAGTTCAAGAAGCAAGTTGTACCAGGTGACCAATTAGTCATGACGGCTACTTTTGTTAAACGTCGTGGTACGATTGCTGTGGTTGAAGCAAAGGCTGAAGTAGATGGTAAGCTTGCAGCGAGTGGTACTCTTACCTTTGCAATTGGAAACTAAGGAGGTTCTCCATGTTTCGTAAAATTTTGATTGCTAACCGTGGTGAGATTGCGGTTCGCATTATTCGAGCTGCGCGTGAATTGGGCATTGCAACCGTAGCAGTCTATTCAACTGCTGATAAGGAAGCTCTTCACACACTCCTAGCGGATGAAGCTATCTGTATCGGACCTGGTAAGGCGACAGAGTCTTATCTCAATATCAATGCTATTTTGTCTGCTGCAGTCTTGACAGAAGCAGAAGCCATCCACCCAGGTTTTGGTTTTCTTAGCGAAAACTCCAAGTTTGCCACGATGTGTGATGAAGTGGGGATTAAGTTTATCGGTCCTTCTGGCGCTGTAATGGATACCATGGGAGATAAGATCAATGCGCGTGAGCAAATGATCAAGGCTGGAGTTCCAGTTATCCCAGGATCTGATGGTGAAGTTCACACGGCTGAAGAGGCACTTGCAGTTGCAGAAAAAATTGGCTATCCAGTCATGCTTAAGGCATCGGCAGGTGGTGGTGGAAAAGGGATTCGTAAGGTTGAAAAGGCAGAAGACTTGGTCGCAGCCTTTGAAACAGCATCCAGTGAAGCCAAGGCCAATTTTGGAAATGGTGCTATGTATCTTGAGCGTGTGATTTATCCAGCTCGTCATATCGAAGTTCAGATTCTTGCGGACCAAGAGGGTCATGTTGTCCATCTTGGTGAACGGGACTGTTCACTCCAACGGAATAACCAAAAGGTCTTAGAAGAAAGCCCATCCATTGCGATTGGCAAAACCCTTCGTAATGAAATTGGTGCTGCAGCCGTTCGTGCAGCAGAGTCTGTAGGCTATGAAAATGCAGGGACGATTGAATTTCTTCTCGATGAAGCCAGTGGCAATTTCTACTTCATGGAAATGAATACTCGTGTGCAAGTTGAACACCCAGTCACAGAGTTTGTTTCAGGTGTTGATATCGTGAAGGAACAGATTCGCATTGCTGCCGGGCAACCTTTACCTTTCAAACAAGAAGATATTGTCCTACGAGGTCACGCTATCGAGTGCCGGATCAATGCGGAAAATCCAGCATTTAACTTTGCTCCAAGCCCAGGAAAAATCACCAACCTCTACCTTCCAAGTGGAGGAGTTGGATTGCGTGTAGACTCTGCAGTCTATCCAGGTTATACCATTCCTCCTTACTATGATAGTATGATTGCCAAAATCATTGTTCATGGGGAGAATCGTTTTGATGCTCTTATGAAGATGCAACGGGCACTTTATGAACTTGATATTGAAGGAGTGCAAACCAATGCAGACTTCCAGTTGGATCTGATTTCAGACCGCCGAGTTATCGCTGGTGACTACGATACTTCCTTCTTGATGGAAACTTTCTTGCCAAAATACCAAGAAAAAGAATAGACTTTCAAACAGTATGAGAACTAAAAGGGGGAGTTATGGCTCTATTTAGTAAAAAGGATAAGTATATTCGGATCAACCCTAACCGTTCCGTAAGGCAGAAACCACAAGCCAAGCCTGAGGTTCCGGATGAACTCTTCTCCCAGTGTCCTGGTTGTAAACACACCATTTACCAAAAGGATCTTGGAAGCGAACGAATTTGTCCCCATTGTAGCTATACTTTCCGTATTTCAGCTCAGGAACGCTTGGATTTGACGATTGATTCTGACAGCTTTGTGGAGATGTTTACGGGTATTGAAACTCAAGATCCATTAAACTTTCCTGGCTACCAGAAAAAATTGGCTACTATGCGTGAAAAGACAGGTTTGGATGAAGCAGTACTAACTGGTACAGCTAGCATCAAGGGACAAAAAGTTGCCCTTGGGATCATGGATTCAAACTTTATCATGGCTTCTATGGGAACCGTTGTGGGTGAAAAAATCACACGCTTGTTTGAGTATGCAACGGTAGAAAACTTGCCAGTCGTTCTCTTCACAGCTTCTGGTGGAGCCCGTATGCAAGAAGGAATCATGAGCCTGATGCAGATGGCTAAAATTTCTGCAGCAGTTCAACGTCATTCCAAGGCAGGACTTTTTTACCTAACTATTTTAACCGATCCGACAACGGGTGGAGTGACCGCTTCTTTTGCTATGGAAGGGGATATTATCCTAGCGGAACCCCAAAGTTTGGTTGGTTTTGCTGGGCGTCGTGTTATCGAAAATACAGTTCGGGAGACCTTGCCGGATGACTTCCAAAAGGCAGAATTTCTGCTTGAACATGGATTTGTTGATGCAATTGTCAAACGGAGAGAATTGCCTGAAACAATTGCTAAATTAGTGAGATTGCATGGAGGAAGTCGCGGATGAATATTGCAAAAATAGTCAGAGAGGCACGCGAGCAGAGTCGCTTGACTGCACTTGATTTTGCCAATGGAATCTTTGACGAGTTTATCGAATTGCATGGAGATCGCTCTTTCCGTGATGATGGTGCGGTTATCGGTGGAATTGGCTGGTTAGGTGAACAGGCAGTAACTGTCCTTGGTATCCAAAAGGGAAAAAGTCTTCATGATAACCTCAAACGAAATTTTGGGCAACCACATCCAGAAGGCTATCGTAAGGCCTTGCGCCTGATGAAACAGGCAGAAAAGTTTGGCCGTCCAGTTGTGACCTTTATCAATACGGCGGGTGCTTACCCAGGTGTTGGTGCCGAGGAACGTGGACAAGGTGAAGCAATCGCCCGAAACCTGATGGAAATGAGTGACCTCAAGGTTCCAATCATCGCGATTATTATTGGTGAAGGAGGATCTGGTGGGGCTCTAGCTCTAGCCGTAGCTAATCGTGTCTGGATGTTAGAAAACTCAATCTACGCCGTACTTAGCCCTGAAGGATTTGCCTCTATCCTTTGGAAGGATGGAAGTCGTGCTATGGAAGCGGCGGAGTTGATGAAAATCACTTCACACGAACTTCTAGAAATGGGAATCGTAGACAAGGTAATCTCAGAAGCAGGGCTGTCAAGTAAAGAACTGCTAGGTTGCGTTAAAAATGAATTGCGTGCAGAACTAGATAGGTTGCAAGAACTACCACTCGACCAACTTATCGAAGAACGTTACCAACGCTTTAGAAAATACTAAGAAAATTTAAAAGCTAGAACTGTGTGTTCTAGCTATTTTGATAATTGACCATAGATAAATAAGAAAAACAATCAATAGTCTATCCTCTATAGAGCCCTAATAGAGAGTTTACCATTAGGAGAGAAAGAATGAAAAAGACAATACATTTAGGAATCTGTATGATTTTAATGTTCCTGTACATTTATTTAACGCCATTAGGAGCTATAACTCTAGCTAGGACCTTCGGTTTAGGAATGGACAGCTATATAATCTTCCTAGTTGGAGAAGTGTTGCTTATTTTCTTTTTATTCGTTTTGTGGTTGAAAAAGAAGAAGATGCTCTTTATCTTCGAGAAAAAGGGTTGGCGCTGGTCCTATCTCGCTTTCTTGGTAGCTTGTTTCCTTATCTATTCTTTTTTAAATGGATTTAGAATGCAGAATATTCGATTGATTGACCATAGCTTTATTTTCCAAGACCTTCTTTCGGAACTTTACTTAAACGGAAGAGAAACGACTCTATCAAGTCTTATATTTTTAATCTTTAACATTTCGATTGTACCTGTTGTTGAGGAGACAATCTATAGGGGTTATTTTATGAATACCTTCTTTCCGAAGTCGGAGTTTTATTTGGATGTGATCTTGTCTTCTTTCATCTTTGGGCTCAGTCACTTGGTTCTATCCCATCGTGACCCTATCAGTCTCATCATTTATAGTATTCTTGGTCTTCTATTTGCAGTCGCTTATCGAGTTACAGGTAGTCTTCGATTTACCATTGTTTGTCATAGTTTCTATAATGCGATTCCCTATGCTCCGTCGCTCTTATTTTATATCTATTATTTGATTTTTAGATAGTAGGAAGTTAGGAGATAAAGAAAAAAGTGTTTGATAATTGTCAAACACTTTTTCTTTTTACTGTTCTTCTGTTACAAACTGGCTGAGTAGTCCGTTGATAAAACGGGCAGATTTTTGATCTGAGAAGTCCTTTGCAAGCTCGATAGCTTCATTAACCGCAACCAGCTGTGGGGTGTCAAATGAAGTGATTTCAAAGACTCCCAAGCGAAGGAGGTTTCTTTCCACGAGCGTTAAACGCTCGATGGTCCAACCTGCTTTTAAATGCTGTGTGATTTGCTTGTCTAGTTCTTCCTTTTTAGCCTGAACACCAGAAACTAGCTCTGTCAAAAAGGCTGGAAGTTGCACATCCGTATCTTCACGATCATGAGTGTAGGCGAAACGACAAGCAGTTTCGACATCCGTACCGAATTCAAGACTCATGAGAGCTTGAAAAGCGCATTTACGGAGTTGGCGTCTAGATTCTAATAGTGGACTAGTCATTGAGGAAGTCCTCGTCAAATAGATCTTTCAATTCTGGTTTTGGTGTTTTATCTGGAACGATACCTGCAACGTGGATATTGATAGCAGCGAGTTCTACATCAGCCATATTGCGGACGGCATCTTTAACAGCTTTCTGGATAGCAACCGCTACCTTAGGAACTTTTACTCCATACTCTAGGTAGAGATAGATATCAGCTGTGAGTTCTTCGTCCACGTTTTTTAGATAAACGCCACGGCCGAGTGAAAGTTTTGAAAGGGTATCAGATACTGATTTGTTTGAAAAAGAGTGAACACCCTCTACTTTTGCAGTAGCAATAGCAATGATTTTTTCAAGTACACGTGGGGCGATAACGATTTCGCCAAGTTGTTCTTCAATTCCCATAGAATGACCTCTTTCTAGAGATTAGGCACGAGAAACGTAAGTTCCTTCTGCAGTGTTGATAACGAGTTTTTGTCCTGCTTCGATGAAGTCTGGAACGTTTACGACAAGTCCAGTTTCCATCGTTGCTGGTTTACCAGAACCTGTAACAGTAGCTCCTTTGATAGATGGTTGCGTTTCTGCAACTGTCAATTCAACAGTAGTAGGAACGGTGACACCAATCACTTCAGTTCCGTAGAATTGGATCTTCACTTCTGAGTTTTCAAGGATGTAAAGCAATTCGTTTTCAACATTGACTACAGGGATTTCGTATTGGTCGTAAGTTTCTGTATTCATGAAGTAGGCTGTGTCATCCATTTTGTACAAGTATTGAGCTGGGACAGTCTCGATGATGGCTTGTTCGAATTTTTCCTCTGGACGGTAGCTTGTGTCAAATGTAGAACCAGTACGGACATCACGCAATTTCATACGCATGATGGTGTTTCCTTTACCTGGTTTGTGGTGGCTAGCTTCCAAAACGCGGATCAATTTTCCGTCAGCTGTTTCAAAGGTCATACCAGCCTTTAATTTACTTGCTTCAATCATGTTTTTACCTCTTTAATAAAATAATTTACTCTTTATTGTACCATAAAAGACAACATTACTCAAATGTCAAAAGGATCTTAATTAGTTGACTGGTACGATATTGCCATCTTCGTCTTTGGTAACGAGGACGTATTTTCCATCGACTTCGATGTAAAAATTCTTGCTGGCAGTTTGTCCAGTGTTTTGAGCCGGTGCTTGATTTTGGACTTGTTGGCTTAGTTGACCACCGAGAGTTTGGCCAAGATTCATGCCCATAAACATGTTCATCCCATTGCCATTTCCTTCGTTGGCAGCAGCAGCAATGAGTGCTTCGTTACGCGCACGGCGTTCTTCGATTTCAATCGTGTTGTACTTCATTGCCACGAGCTCACTATCAAGCTTGCGAACGATATCAAGACTTTCTTGGTCGTAGCTGAGGTCTTCAAGCAAGATATTAGTTGCTTCAATCCCGTAGAGACCTGTCCAAACCTTGTTGACCTCTTGTTTAGCGAGTTCGTTAAAGGTGTCTTGATTGGCATTGAGGCTATAGATATCTACCTTGTTTTCGTTGGTATATTTGGCAATGGCAATCGCGATTTTTGGTGCGATATTTTGACGGAGCGTTCCTTGAGCTACATCTTGGAGAGTAAATGGCTGTCCGTCAGTAATTTGACGGCTAACAGAACTCACGTAGAAGAGGACTGGATCTGCTATTTTTACATCAAACAAGCCATAGAAACGGATATTAAGCAGCTGTTGGTAACGTTCGCTGAAGTATTCGACCGCATTTTGTGTGCCGAACTTATTACCTGCAATAGGTTGCATGCGGATAAAGATAATTTCCTGTTGGGTGATGACTTGTCCACCAAAAGAGAAACGGTTTTTAAAGTTTTCCCAAGTGCCCTTTAAACCACCTTTTTCAAGGAGCCAGGCATTATCACCAGCTTGCCATTCGTGGCTACCAGCTTCAAGGACCTCACCAAGGAAGGTACCGTTGTTTACCAAAACAGCGCTATAGCCTTGAGGAACGATAACCACACTGCCGTCCGACAAGAGGCCTGTATTTTGATTGCTGTGACGAGAACGTCCATCGGGATCTTTTGTGAGTAATTGTCCCTTGATGGCCAAGGCATCGCCAGAGACATTATCTGGAAGGACAATGGCTTCCTTGAATTTACTATCATTAAAACTATTTAAGCCTGCTGATAAGGCTGCACGTATAAATCCCATAATTCCTCCTAATTATAAAGCTCGTCTTCATCCACAACATCATAGGTATCCAGTACCCATTGGTTTGGACTGCGAGAGAGATTGGCACCACAGTAGTCGCACTCACTAACTGCAGAGATTTTCAATGGGGCACCACAGTTTGGACAGTGGTCGCTCACAACTTGGTCTGGATTGACTGCTTGCGTTTGGCTACCGTGTTGACGGATAAAGTTCAATTGATACACAGTGAAGAGATCTTTTTTAGGATCTCCTTCAATGACACGACGAGTCTCATCGTCAATGACATAGTCTCGTAAAATTGATGATAGAATCACCACTAAGGTATCGTTTCCGTCAGGATTTTCAATGAACTCCTTGATGCGAACATTTTCGATACAAACTTTCTCTAAAACATTGGTTGTTTTAGCTCGAATATGGTCTTCGAGTTGGGTGCTATGTTGAGAGTAGAGACTGGTACTTTCCAAAGCGCGGACAGAGTTCCAATTTTTTTCAGTCCAGGCAACCTGCAATTTAAGGTAGACTTCCTTAACCCAAGATGTGAAAGCTTCCGCGTCAAAGTTTGGATCCCCATATTTCACACGACTAATGGCCAGTGTGTTGTGTTCAACTCGACGATGGAGCGTCTGATAATCATTACTAGTGTAGGTTGAATTCGAATCTCCAGACTTATTCTGCAAGGATTTGACGATAACAACTAGTATGATTCCTCCGACTAATATGAACATAAATCCTAGATAGGGAGAGCTAGCAGAACTGTCAGAGGATGATCCATATCCAGAGCGGTAGTAGTGGAAAGATGAGCCACCAGAACGACTTCCACCTCCACTTGAGCGGCTGCTACTTCTGGAGCTACTGCGGCTGCTCCCTCCACTTCTGGAATGTCCTACACCCGCATCAACGATTTGAGGCACGGATAGAAAAATAAGTAATAAACAGGTCATTAAAAGAGCATAAAACTTTTTCATGTGTCTCCTAACTATATGATTGGAAAGGTAGAATTCTGAATTCGAATGATTATTAAACTATTTAATAACCTTTAAAAATCATCTAAGATATACTAGGCGTTATTTACTAGCATTTAGCTTCTTTATAGAATGGCGCTCGATGAGCCATCCCACAATCCACCCTATTGCTAGCAAGTAATTTTCAAAAGCACCGATAGCATTTACAGGAGAGTGATACTCCATATAATTGAGTAAGTGATTTGTTCCTATTCCAATTCCGCCAATAATGAGAGCAAGAAGTGCGATTCGTAGATAGAACCAATCGTATTTAATATTGATAGCGAGAATAATAATCAATACAGCTAAATTCCATATTCCAATTTCTCGTTGCCAACCAGCAGATATTCCGTACCCGGAGTGGCTTCCCATGTACGATGGAAAGAAAATTTGTAGTATAGAAGCGCCTAACATAGCGATGATGACTAAGACAAATAGCAATCGTAAAAATTTGTTCATTTATTCCCCTTGTCTCATTCTCGTCTTAAAAGTAGAAAAAAGTGTATAAAGAGTAAATTACTCACTTTCTTTCAACTTCGCCAATTCTTGTGCAAGGAGTTTAAGGGCAACTTGTGGATTGGCTTGGCCTTTAGTTGCCTTCATAAGGAATCCTGTGAAGGCCTTGTCTGCGTTGCGTTTACCTGATTTGAAGTCGGCAACAGCAGCTTCGTTATCAGCAAAGACTTGGTGGATGATTGGAATCAAGACATCTGGATCAGAGATTTGCACCAAGCCTGCTTTTTCCACGTATTCACGCGCGCCACCGCCATTTTTAGCTAGGTGGACAAAGACTTTCTTGGCAATCTTAGAAGAGATCGTGCCGTCTTCGATGATGGCAATCATTTCTACTAAGTTTTCTGGTGTCAATTCGATTTGTTCCAGTGTTTTGCCTTCAGCATTCAAGAACTGAGCAACTTCACCTTGAAGCCAGTTAGAGACTTGTTTGGCATCGCCACCGAGGGCAACAGCTTTTTCAAAGAAGTCAGAAGTGACTTTGTTTGCAGTCAACTGGCTAGCATCGTAGTCTGACAAGCCAAGATCAGATACGTAGCGCGCACGGCGTTCCTTTGGAAACTCTGGCAATTCTGTTCGCATTTCCTCAATCCACTCGTCTGAGATTTCAAAGAGTGGTAGGTCTGGTTCTGGGAAGTAGCGGTAGTCTGCAGCGCCTTCTTTGACACGCATGAGGATGGTTGCCTTGTTAGCTTCATCATAACGGCGTGTTTCTTGGCGAATTTGACCACCTGAGCGAAGGATTTCAGCCTGGCGTTGGACTTCGTATTCAAGACCCTTGCGAACGTTTGAGAAGGAGTTGAGGTTTTTTAACTCAGTCTTGGTACCGAATTTTTCTTGACCATAAGGGCGAAGCGAAATGTTGGCATCCACACGCATCGAACCTTCTTCCATCTTAACGTCAGAAATGCCAGCGTACTGGATAACTTCCTTGAGGGCAGTCAGATAAGCATAGGCTTCTTCTGGGGAACGCATGTCGGCTTCAGAAACAATCTCAATCAATGGCACCCCTTGGCGATTGAGGTCAACATAAGAGTAGCCATCTGTACCGTGGGTGTTTTTACCAGCATCTTCTTCCAAGTGAGCGCGTTCGATACCGATTTTCTTGGTTGTACCATCTTCTAGCTCCACTTCAATCCAGCCGTTATAACCGATTGGCTCATCAAACTGAGAAATTTGGTAGGCTTTTGGATTATCAGGGTAGAAGTAGTTCTTGCGGTCAAAGTGCATCTTTTTGTGGATGTCCATGTTGAGGGCAAGAGCAGCCTTGATACCGGCATCAACAACACCTTTATTGAGAACTGGCAGAACTCCTGGGAAAGACCAGTCAATCACGTTAGTGTTGGCGTTTTGGTCATTTCCAAAGTGGGCAGAAGTAGGTGAGAAGATTTTTGAATTGGTGTTGAGCTCTACGTGGACTTCAAGTCCAATGACTGTTTCAAAGTTCATTAGTTGTCACCTCCAAAAATCACGGGTTGTTGTTTGTGGTAGTCTGTTGTTGCTTCAAAAGCAGTAGCAGCTTGGTAAATGGTTTCCTCAGAGTATTTAGGACCGATCAATTGGAGACCAACAGGTAGACCTTGAGAGAATCCAGCAGGAATCGAAATCCCTGGAAGACCTGCCAAGTTGACTGGGATGGTCAAAAGATCAGCCAAGTACATGGCAACTGGGTCGTGGTTGAGAGAATCCAAGTCGTAGGCAACGCTTGGTGCAGTTGGTCCCAAAATTAAGTCGTAATCCGCAAAGACGTTTTCGAAATCTTGGATAATGAGGGTACGGACCTGACCAGCTTTCTTGTAGTAGGCATCATAGTAACCTGATGAAAGGCTAAATGTTCCAAGCATGATACGGCGTTTCACTTCTTCACCGAAACCTTGGCTACGGCTGTTTACATAGATTTCATCAAGGTTGCTTGCATCTTCTGCGCGGTAGCCATAACGGATACCGTCAAAGCGTTGCAAGTTTGAGGAAGCTTCAGATGAAGCAATAATATAGTAAACGGCAACACCGTATTTAGAATGAGGAAGGCTGACTTCTTCAACGATGGCACCAAGTTTTTCAAAGTGTTTGGCTGCATTCAGAATGGTTTCCTTAACCTCTGGGTCAATCCCTTCACCAAGGTATTCCTTAGGCAAAGCAATTTTCATTCCCTTGATGTCTTGACCAATTTTTGAAGTAAAGTCGGCAATGCGGACAGGAGCAGAAGTAGAGTCTTTAGCATCTTCGCTGGCAATAGCATTAAGCAAGAGGGCATTTTCTTTAACAGTTGGTGCAAAAGGTCCAATCTGGTCTAATGAGCTACCGAAGGCAATGAGACCGAAACGAGAAACCGTTCCGTAGGTTGGTTTGAGACCAACGATCCCGTTGAAGGCGGCAGGTTGGCGGATGGAACCACCAGTATCAGAACCAAGTGACAAGCGGACTTGCCCAGAAGCTACAGCTGCGGCAGAACCGCTTGATGAACCACCAGGAACCTTGCTGTGGTCCCAAGCATTTTTAGTGGCACCGTAGTAAGAAGTTTCACCTGATCCACCCATGGCAAACTCGTCCATGTTGGTTTTTCCGACAACAATCATACCCTTAGCTTTGGCATTGGCAACGGCTGTCGCATCAAAGATTGGCTCGTAGTTGTAGAGCATTTTTGAGGCAGCAGTTGTAAGGATGCCGTCAGTAGAAATATTATCCTTAACAGCCAGTGGAATTCCTGAAAGGACATTATCCGCGTCAATTCCAGCTTCATCAATAGCTTTAGCTTGTGCAAGGGCTTGCTCTTCAGCGATAGTAACAAAAGCATTGATAGCTTTCTCGCGAGACTTGATATCTTCAAGCGTGGCTTGTGTCAATTCAGTAGCTGAAATCTCCTTAGATACAAGGAGGTTGTGCAAGTCTTCAATCGTTTTGTTATTAAAAGTCATTAGGCATCTCCTCCATCATCTAGGATAGCTGGTACCTTGATATAGTAGTTTTCTTTTTCAGGTACGTTTTTAAACAGGCGGTCACGGTCTGTTCCTTCTTCAGCCACATCCGGGCGGAGTACGGTCTTGCGGTCTGCCATGGTCGTAGTAGGTGCGACACCAGTTGTGTCGACTTCGCCCAGCAATTCAACCATGTCAACAATTTTAGACAAGGTTGTCGCAAAGGCAGCAGTTTCTTCTTCAGAGAATCTTAATTTTGAAAGATTGGCAACGTGTGTTACCTCTTCTTGCGTAATTTTCATCTTGCATCCTTTCGTGAAATGATGATTTTTAGTCTGTTCTATTTTACCATATTTTCCTATAAATAAGGGAGCCAAACTGAAAAGAAATAGAAATTGAAAAATCGCTTTTAATTCGCTATAATGGTTAAACTAGAGAATAGAAAAAATAAGAGTTAGGATAGAAATATGTTCCATCAATTTATCACCAGATCTCAAACGGTTCCTCCTCCCATTTCCCTCTTTTGGTATGGGATTATGGTGCTTACTTTAGTACTTTGTATTTATGGAGCGCTTGTTTATCACAAAAATCCGAAATTTGTCCGCTTGTTTAAGGGGATTCAGATTCTCCAGTTACTTGCCCTATATAGTTGGTATGTTGGTTTTGGGATTCCATTTTCTAATAGCCTTCCATTTTACCATTGCCGTTTGGCTATGTTTGCGGTGGTTTTCTTGCCAGATAAATGGCGGAGCAAGCAGTATTTTGCTCTTTTAGGAGCTAGTGGAGCGGTCTTCGCCTTGGTTTACCCTGTTTTTGATCCCTATGATTTCCCCCATATCACCAGTTTTTCATTTTTGATTGGGCACTATGCCCTTCTAGTGAATTCCTTGGTCTACTTGATGAATCACTATGACAAGACCTTGCTTAAGAAGTATATGATTGTAGCCTATACCTTTATTCTCAACCTCTTTCTAGTTGGGGTTAATCAGGTGACGGGTGGAAATTATGGTTTGTTAAACAAGACACCTTTTATTCCAGATGCTCCCTTGTGGTTAAAATATCTTCTTGTGTCTGTCATCCTTTCGCTGGCTCTGGTTCTCTTTGATATCTTGTTCAAGAAACGGTGGAAAAAGAGAAATCAGGCGCAATCTGTGCTCTAGCTTGCCTTTTCGTCAGATGAGCAATTGAAAAACTCCCCAAAATCCGCTATAATGGAGAGTTGAAAGGAATAGTACAATCCAATGTAAAAATTATTCTTATCTACTGAAACAACTAAAAATAGAAAATCAAAGAAAGAGAACTTATGACTATTCAAGAAGAAATAAAGAAACGCCGTACCTTTGCCATCATCTCCCACCCGGACGCGGGTAAGACAACCATTACGGAGCAGTTGCTCTATTTTGGGGGCGAGATTCGTGAGGCTGGTACTGTAAAAGGGAAGAAAACAGGGACTTTTGCCAAATCTGACTGGATGGATATTGAGAAACAACGTGGGATTTCGGTGACATCATCTGTTATGCAATTTGACTACGATGGCAAGCGCGTGAACATCCTCGACACACCAGGGCACGAGGACTTCTCAGAAGATACTTATCGGACCTTGATGGCAGTGGATGCTGCGGTCATGGTCGTGGACTCTGCCAAGGGTATCGAGGCCCAAACCAAGAAATTGTTTGAAGTTGTGAAGCACCGTGGCATTCCAGTCTTTACCTTTATGAACAAGCTGGACCGTGACGGTCGTGAGCCACTGGACCTCTTGCAAGAACTAGAAGAAGTCCTAGGTATTGCGAGCTATCCGATGAACTGGCCAATCGGGATGGGGAAAGCCTTTGAAGGCTTGTATGACCTTTATAACCAACGCTTGGAGCTCTATAAAGGGGATGAGCGTTTTGCTAGTCTGGAAGAAGGGGATAAGCTTTTTGGAAGTAATCCTTTCTACGCTCAGGTTAAGGACGATATCGAACTGTTGCAAGAAGCAGGAAATGAATTTTCAGAAGAAGCTATTCTTGCAGGAGAACTGACTCCGGTCTTCTTTGGTTCAGCCCTCACTAACTTTGGGGTGCAGACCTTCCTTGAGACCTTCCTTAAGTTTGCTCCAGAACCACATGGTCACAAGAAAACAGATGGCGAAATTGTGGATCCTTATGACAAGGATTTCTCAGGATTTGTCTTTAAAATCCAAGCCAACATGGACCCTCGTCACCGTGACCGCATTGCCTTTGTCCGTATCGTATCAGGTGAGTTTGAGCGAGGGATGAGTGTCAATCTGCCTCGTACTGGGAAGACTGCCAAGCTTTCTAATGTCACCCAGTTTATGGCAGAAAGTCGTGAGAATGTGACCAATGCCGTAGCAGGTGATATCATCGGGGTTTACGATACCGGTACTTATCAGGTTGGAGACACCTTGACGGTTGGAAAAAACAAGTTTGAATTTGAACCCCTTCCAACCTTTACACCTGAGATTTTCATGAAAGTTTCTGCTAAGAACGTTATGAAACAAAAATCCTTCCACAAGGGGATTGAACAATTGGTGCAAGAAGGAGCCATTCAGCTTTACAAGAATTACCAAACTGGTGAGTACATGCTAGGAGCTGTCGGACAACTCCAGTTTGAAGTCTTTAAGCACCGCATGGAAGGCGAATACAATGCGGAAGTAGTCATGAGCCCGATGGGTAAAAAGACCGTTCGTTGGATCAAGCCTGAGGACTTGGATGAACGGATGTCCTCAAGCCGCAATATCTTGGCCAAAGACCGTTTTGACCAACCAGTCTTCCTCTTTGAAAATGACTTTGCCCTCCGCTGGTTTGCAGACAAGTATCCAGATGTAGAGTTGGAAGAGAAGATGTAACTCAGCACCAACAATTGGAACTAAAGTTCCTAATTGTTGGACGCTAGTCGCTATTTGGCGAACTAGCTAACTGCCTTACTAACTACGTTTGGCAAATAGAATCGATTTGCCAAACTCCGTGTCGTAGTGTAAAATCGGCTTACCTAAACGCTTCACTAGAAAAAGTCCATGAATGGTTTTGATTCGTGGATTTTTTCGTTGGAAAGGATAGAAAGTTATCTCGGCTACCGGCCTCATTAATTCATTTGTGAAACTGCCTTTAAATACTCTATTCGTAAAAGTCTGTGGATGCTATTGATTCATGGACTTTTTCTATATTCTGAATAAAAATCAATTCCCTGAGTGATTGGAATTAGTTACTCGATTTTTTAAGCATTTAGAAATGTTTATAAAGTAAATAAAATATATTAACAGATTAAAAAATGAAGATTATATTGAAAAAACAGAATAGTTTTGAAATAAAGTTATTTTTGAAATCATTTTCTTTCTTCAGAATAAATTATAGATATTGAATTGTAGGTATATTTGGTATATAATAAGGAGATAGTTTTTATAGGTGAATAAATTCTTTTTCATATAGAGGGAAGTAACATGTTTTTTAGACGCCAGAAAGGTGAATATAGAGAAACAGACCGTGTGATACGGTACAAATTAATCAAATCAGGGAAGCATTGGCTACGGGCCTCGACTTCCCTTTTTGGCTTATTTAAGGTGATGCGTGGAAGTGCGGATACGAGCCAAGTAATGACAGAAATGGTTGAAAAGCAAGAAGGTCAGAAGTTGACCGGCTTGGATGTCTTGAAAGGGATAGCGGCTACGGGGACGATCTTAGGTGGTTTTGCTGCGACGCAAACGCGTGTTTATGCCAATGATGCAGTCGCTGTTGAAAAGACTGTCGAATCAAAAGATACCCTGGCGACGAGAGATTCAGTAGTGCTAGGGACGACACAGGATCATCAAGATACGGCTAGCTTGTCTTTGTCTACCAGTCAAAGCCAGTCATTGTCAGAATTCAATTCGCACAGTGCTAGCCAATCTGCGTCTACGAGCCAGTCTATCAGTGCTTCAAACTCTTCTAGCGTTAGCCAATCTGCTTCTACTAGTCAATCTTTGGCAAACAGTCAAAGTGTAACTGCTAGTTCAAGTGAATCCCTTGGAACACAGAATCAAGCGAATAGTGGTCTGTCAGAGAGAGCTTCAGTTGGTGTTCAAAGTCAGTACCAAACAAGTGAGTCAGCTCGGGAGACAGTGAAAGAATCACAACCTTCAAAAGAATTAAAAGCAGTTGATTTTTCTACAGAATCCTTGCCTCAAAGTCAGTCTGGTCGTGTAAAGAATGAAGGTGTGACGGCTGAATCGAGTCTGACTATGACTTCTGTAGCCTTGACAGAAAAGCAAAGTGAAGAAAAACGGAAGAAATTAGAGGCTTTGTCTGCTGAGATTGGGCAGTTTCTAGCTCAAGCTCAGGGACTTCCAAACTCGGATGAGGCGATCACGAAGGCTAGTCTAGCGAAGAATGAGATAGCAGAAGCCTTGAAAGGGGAAGCTTCTGACCTTGCCCCTATCCTACAAAAAGCTATAGAAGCTCGAAATAGTATTGCAAATGCTGTGTTACGTGCCAACTCTGGACTTCGTGACAGCAGAAACGGACAAGGTTTGACCAAAGCTTCAAATACTGCTAGCTTCAGAGCTGCTAGGGATACTGAGAAGCCAGAACTTCAGAAAATAACCGTTACAGGTGGCGCAGTTCTAGAAGGACAAAAATTTAAAATTTATCGAGAAGAAAATTTTTCTGGGACCATTGAGTTTATTGATAACAGTGGTCGAATTGAACATGCAAAATTTGTTCCTACTGCTGTTCCCGCGGCCTATCCGGCTACTTCAACTGTTGTCTCATTCACTACGAGTAATGGTCAAAGTATCAGCATGATTGTTCCGACAAATAAACTAGCCAAAGATGGAAATGCTACAGCATCAAATCCTTTCACCGTTTCAATCACGGGTTCTGTTGGAAAAAATCAAGCAGTAAATAGTTTGTGGACTCGTTATGTTTTCACCTATGATCAGGAAGGTAATTTTAGCGGAAATACTACTGACGTAGGTCTTGTAAAAGATTTAACAGCCAACCCTGCCGCAATTCAATTTGAAGTCCATGCTCAGTCTGAAAAGTACGAACCAGCTATCAATGCTGAGGTGAATCGAAACTTTACTCTAACGGCCAATTCAGGGACTGTTTCTGTTGGTGAAGCCAGTCAGTACATCACGAATGCTACAGGGACGCCAGAATTACCTACTACAGGAATTACTAAGGGAACTAGAACAACCTATACTTGGAAATCTGGAACCAATACGAATTTGTCTGCTGGTCGGCATACTTTGACAGCGGTGGTAACTTATCCAGATGGAAGTACGGATGAAATTGACGTGAGCTTTACTGTGCGTCCTCAGACGCCAAGGATAGAGAATCAATATCTTAACGAAAAAGGTGGACTCTCAAATCAAGCGATTACGGTAGATGGGGTTGCTCCAGATGGGACAGTTACTTTAACAATTGCAGGTGAAACATTTACCAAACAGGCAACGGGGAGTTCTACCAGTGTAACCTTTACTGCAACTGACTTGAAGAAAGTATATGATCGCAATGGAGGACGACTTCCAAGTGGACCGGTGACTGCAAGTACGACAGTGGATGGTTTGGTTTCAGATACATTTAATGGGCAAATCACGCCAAATCAAGCGTCAATTTCAGTAAGTAATAGCCAGTCCGCCTCAGTAAGTTCGAGCCAATCTGCATCTGCAAGTTCGAGTCAATCAGCATCAGCATCTGCAAGTGCTAGTCAGTCAGCGTCGGCAAGTTCGAGCCAATCTGTATCGGTGAGCTCAAGTCAATCCGCGTCTGTAAGCTCCAGCCAATCCGCTTCAGCGAGTGCTAGTCGATCAGCTTCAGTGAGCGCTAGTCAGTCTGCCTCAGTAAGTTCGAGCCAATCAGCCTCAGTGAGCTCGAGTCAGTCTGCATCGGTAAGTTCGAGCCAATCCGCTTCAGCGAGCGCTAGTCAATCAGCTTCAGTGAGCTCAAGTCAATCAGCATCGTCAAGTGCCAGTCGATCAGCTTCAGTGAGCGCTAGTCAGTCTGCATCTGTAAGCGCAAGTGAGTCAGCCTCAGTGAGCTCGAGTCAGTCAGCATCGGTAAGTTCGAGTCAATCAGTCTCAGTAAGCGCAAGTGAGTCCGCGTCAGCCAGCGCCAGCCAATCGGCTTCAGCAAGTTCGAGCCAATCAGCATCGTCAAGTGCCAGCCAATCCGCGTCTGCAAGCTCCAGCGAATCCGCATCAGCGAGCGCGAGCCAATCCGCATCATTAAGCTCGAGTCAATCGGCATCAGTAAGCTCAAGTGAATCCGCATCATTAAGCTCAAGCCAGTCAGCCTCAGTAAGTTCAAGCGAATCAGCTTCAGTAAGTTCGAGTCAATCAGCATCATTGAGTGCTAGCCAATCCGCTTCAGCGAGTGCTAGTCGATCAGCATCAGTAAGTTCAAGTCAATCGGCATCAGTAAGTTCGAGCCAATCAGCGTCAGTCAGCTCAAGTCAATCAGCCTCAGTAAGTGCCAGTCAATCCGCCTCAGCCAGTGCGAGCCAGTCCGTTTCAGTAAGTTCGAGCCAATCCGCGTCAGTCAGCTCAAGCCGATCAGCATCAGTCAGCTCGAGTCAATCAGCATCATTGAGTGCAAGTCAGTCAGCCTCAGTAAGTGCCAGCCAGTCTGCGTCCGTAAGCACCAGCCAATCCGCTTCAGTGAGCGCAAGTGAATCAGCATCATTGAGTGCAAGTCAGTCAGCTTCAGCGAGTTCGAGTCAATCTGCATCTGCAAGTGCTAGTCAGTCAGCGTCAGTGAGCGCAAGTCAGTCTGCCTCAGTAAGCTCCAGCCAATCCGCTTCAGCGAGCTCGAGCCAGTCTGCGTCAGTCAGCTCCAGTGAATCCGCCTCAGTAAGCGCTAGTCAGTCAGCTTCAGCGAGTGTGAGCCAATCTGTATCGGCGAGCTCCAGTCAATCCGCCTCAGCGAGTGCGAGCCAATCTGTATCGGTAAGCTCAAGTCAGTCTGCATCAGCGAGCGCTAGCCAATCCGCTTCAGTGAGCGCTAGCCAATCAGCCTCAGTCAGCTCAAGCCAATCAGCCTCAGCGAGCTCGAGTCAATCGGCTTCAGCGAGTGCTAGTCAATCAGCCTCAGTAAGTTCAAGCGAATCTGCATCGGTAAGCTCTAGTCAATCAGCCTCAGTAAGTGCAAGTGAATCTGTATCAGCGAGCTCGAGTCAATCAGCGTCAGTGAGCTCGAGTCAATCCGCTTCAGTAAGCTCTAGTCAATCTGCGTCGGCAAGTTCGAGTCAATCGGCTTCATTGAGTGCCAGTCAGTCTGCATCTGCAAGTTTGAGTCAGTCAGCTTCAGTCAGCGCCAGTGAGTCAGCTTCAGTAAGTTCGAGCCAATCCGCGTCGGCAAGCTCCAGCCAGTCCGCTTCATTGAGCGCCAGTGAGTCCGCGTCAGCGAGTGCCAGCCAATCAGCCTCAGCAAGTTCGAGTCAGTCAGCTTCAGCGAGCTCGAGCCAGTCCGCTTCATTGAGCTCCAGCCAATCGGCCTCAGTAAGTTCGAGTGAGTCAGCATCGGTGAGTGCAAGTCAATCAGCCTCAGTGAGTTTGAGTGAGTCTGCTTCAGTAAGCTCCAGTCAATCCGCTTCAGTAAGCGCAAGTGAGTCCGCTTCAGCGAGCGCAAGCGAATCCGCTTCAGCGAGTTCGAGTCAGTCAGCCTCAGTAAGCGCAAGTGAGTCTGTATCGGCAAGTGCAAGTCAATCAGCGTCAGTGAGCTCCAGCCAATC
>CAJNDG010000006.1:0-48754 GCA_905221465.1 bacterium
CTCGGTAGCTCAGTTGGTAGAGCAATGGATTGAAGCTCCATGTGTCGGCGGTTCGATTCCGTCTCGCGCCATATTTTATTTATAACTTGGAAGGGTAGCGAAGAGGCTAAACGCGGCGGACTGTAAATCCGCTCCTTCGGGTTCGGGGGTTCGAATCCCTCCCCTTCCATTACTTTAGTTACGGGCATAGTTTAAAGGTAGAACTAAGGTCTCCAAAACCTTCAGTGTGGGTTCAATTCCTACTGCCCGTGTTAATATGATTATGGCGGGTGTGGTGAAGTGGTTAACACACCAGATTGTGGCTCTGGCATGCGTGGGTTCGATCCCCATCACTCGCCTATTTTATATTATTGGGGTATAGCCAAGCGGTAAGGCAAGGGACTTTGACTCCCTCATGCGTTGGTTCGAATCCAGCTACCCCAGTTACTATTTGCCGGCGTGGCGGAATTGGCAGACGCGCTGGACTCAAAATCCAGTGTCCGCAAGGACGTGCCGGTTCGACCCCGGCCGCCGGTATAGTAATAAAGACAAGGTTTTCGAGCCTTGTTTTTTTCTTTTCTCAATTGGTTTTTGTTTCAAAGTTACTTAAAATTACTAATTTATATTTTTTCTTGTTTCTCGACTAGATTAACTGTCACTATATCCTTATCTATTTTCATATTATTGTTAAAGATTCTTGAATCATTTTACAGAAAACTATACAATAGATTTATGACTAATCAAGGAGGAATGCTATGTCACAATATGATGAAGGATATTCAAAAGAATTAGTAGCACAAGCAAAAAAAGATATTCAAACATTAGTGAAAGAGAAATCAATACTTGTTAAAGTTGATTTTAGTAAACAAGACGATGTTGATAAATTCTTTGGTGATGATGAGTTCCCTGAATATGTGGAGATAGTGTCAAATGTTTAGAAAATAAAAGGGATTTTTATGGTGATTTACACATTAGACGATATTGAGGCTAAGATTATTCCTATAGCTAAGCAATATAATATATCTAAAGTTTATCTTTTTGGTTCTTATGCAAGAGGGGAGGAAGATGAAAATAGTGATATAGATATTGCTTTAGAATTAGAAGACGTATCAAAATATATGGACGTTTATGGATGTCTTTCGAGTATCTTTGGTGGTAATGTAGATATTCTATTGATTAGTGATTTATTGTCACCTAGAACCAATATAGGAGCACTGGTAAAGAAGAGTTTCTTAAATGATAGGATTCTTTTATACCACAAATCGATTGTTTAAATTGTTAATTCTTTAATAATATAAAATTGTTTTTTGATTAATTTGTTGTTGAATATACTTTGGAATATTTACTTGGAGGATTATAATGGATTTTTCTATTTTGGCATCATGGATTGATTGGATTCTTAGAATTCTTCAAATTATCACATTTATTGGAGTTATTTTGAAAGTTACTTTTAACCAAAATTACTATTCTGATAACGTTTCATTAGAAAAAATTAAACTTGAGGATTTTGATTCTTTAAACAGTCGTTTTGAGTTTATTCATGAATATGATTATATTAAAGATGAACCACATGTAAATTACTTTTTACTTTATCCTAAGAATGTCGATATTAGAAAATTAGATTTTATTGATATTTCATATGGAAAGAACTGTAAGGAAATAGAAAAATTAAGGGATTCTAAAATAAATATTAGAAATCATACGTGTATTGTAATTAGTACTATTTTACCTGAAGGTGCTCCATTTTTTAAAGTGAAATGGGAAACGAGTACTGGGGAGATAGGTGAGTATGTTTTCAGGTACAATGGGTTTAATGGTAATTCAGATTCACCTTCTTATAAAACTAAATTAACGATTAAAAGAAAAATTTTGATGATATTGAGTTTGAAATAATCTTAAAAATCCGATAGATGAATAGAAATTGGAGGGAGCTATGGTAGAAAAATTAGATAATAATCCTCGTATGAGAGATATAACCGAGTATAATGAATTCACTCAGAATGCAATTAAGGAAAGTTTAGAAAAGTATAAAACGGAGGGAATAACTAAAAGTTTCGAAAGTATAGATAATTACTTTGAAAGAATGGTTCGTGAGAATACTAAGTAATCTTTTTTTGTAGAACTGAGTTATTTATATTTTTAATAAGAAAAAGAACAGCTTTTTTTCTAGCTGTTCTTTTTAAAATAAATCATTTAGTTTATCTGCTAAATCTCGTTGCTTACTAGGATATAAGTGGGAGTATGTGTCAATAGTTGTAGTTATTGATGCGTGACCTAATCTTTCTTTGACAACTAGATAATCTTCACCTTGATTTATTAAGAGAGATGCGTGCGAATGTCTAAAATCATGTATTCTTATTTTTTTCAAACTATTATCTCTGGCAAGGATTTTTTTGTATTGTTTTTCAATTGAATTTTTTGTAAGACTAATTGGGCTGTTCTGAAATATTTGAAGCTCTTCGGTGTTATTTGTAAATACTTTTAATTTTTGTTTCTGTTCTGTTTTCCATTCTTCTAATGTCTTTATTAGTTTGTTATGAATAATGATTCTTCTAGTACCAGCTTTTGTCTTTGTACTACTAATATGTTCCTCACCATTATTAACGTATACTGACTTAGTTACATGAATTGTACTTGTGGGAAATTCTACGTCCCTCCACGTAAGTGCAAGTGCTTCTCCTAGTCTCAGTCCAGTGAAGAATAGTACTGTAAAAAGTAGTTCAACATTATATTCATCTTTCTCAAATAGAGAAAGGAAATGCTTAAATTCTTTCACAGTCCAAAAATTCATTTTTCTTTTTTCTATTGGTAGTTTTTTAAGTAGTCTAACAGGATTATCGTTATAATACCCTTTTCTTAATCCTACATCTAATATTTTTTTCAATAAAATCATTATTTTATTGATCGTGTTCGGATTCAAATACTTATCAGAGTTTTTGGCATTCTTTTCTCTTAAATCTTCTCGAAATTGATAGATATTTTCATAAGTGAGTTTTGAAGCATCATAAACTTTTGAGAAGTAATCTTTTATATGCTTGTTGTAGTTATTTTCTTGTGTATCGATATAACTCTTTTTTCTATTATTTGTTTTATCTTCTTCTTTTAATAGCTTATAAAGAATATCTATTGTTACTTTTGAACCAAAGCTTTTTTCCTTTAGTTCTACACTTCTTAAATACTGTTCAGCTTCCAGAGCTTCCCTTTTCGTTTTAAAGCCTTTTCTAACTATTCTACGTTGTTTAAGCGTGACAGCATTAATACCATTCGAAACATCGACAATCCAAGAACCATCTTTATTTTTACGAATAGCCATATTCTATGCTTCTTTCTGCAGTTCCAGTCCTAGAAGTTCTTCTGCAATAGTTGCTGGAATAGTACCGATTCGTTTATTGTTATAGATAGAAAAGCCACGATTGACTAGTAGTACTTTCCCAGTATGTATAATTTTTCTTGCGGTACCAGGGCTGAATCCAAGTTCAATCAAATCATCTTTTGTTACGGTTTTAATCATTGGTTCTCCTTTGATAATTTTATAAATTAAGGGGAGTTCTTACTCCCCTAGCCATTGAATTATTTTTGCTTATTATTTACCAAATGAATGGCATCAGCCTTATAATACATCGTTTTGCTAATCATTGAAGCTCGAAGATTTTCAAATGTAACAGGTACTTCATCCATTGCTTGAATATAATCATTATCAACTAATGGTTCAGGATTGTCAACGGATACTTGTGTTGATTTCTTCTTAAATGGTCCATCTTTGATAGTAATATTATATTTCCAACCAACAATCTTTTGAGTATTAAATCGTCTTTCGCTTCCATCACTATTTTTGATAATCTCGCCATTTTCATCGGCTCTGACTTCTGTTTCAAATTTTGGAAGTACCTCATCCAATTCAAATTTCGTTCCGATGTTATCAAAATTCCAGTCATTTTGTGATAGCATTTTTGCCATGTTTAATTTCTCCTTTTTATGTTTTCTTTTATTTTGGGAATCAAGTCTTCTCTTTTGAAGAATATTACCCTTTCTATGAGTTGACTTGCTAACTCTGGAGAAAACTCCAAAGTTTCTAATTTTTCAAAGTTCTCTTTCTCTTGTTCAAATAGTAATCCATTTTCATAGAGAAACTTATATGCTCTTAGAATGGCTCCAGAACCTTTAAAGACAAACCAATCTAACTTTTTTTCTAGTTCTGTCTTTGTTTTTGAAATAGTAATAGTAACTGGAGTTGACGAACCTAAGAATTTTTCCCAAGACCTTAGAGGCTTTGAAAATTGACTATCAGTATAAAACTTCACTTTATCCTTTAGATATCCCTTTGTAAAGTTTAGAAGGTCTATTTCGGACTTGAGCCATTCTTTAATAAAGTAGTGGGATTTCTCTTTTCGTAGTTCTAACTCCGTTCTTATCCAATTTTCGATAAATCTCTTGCTGACACCGAGCTTAGAAGCTCGTTCTAAGCGTTTATCATATATTCTAAGCCGTTCATCATCATTAGGTTTTCTTAAATATAAGGTCTGCCCTGTTTTCTCATCTCCGTATGTAATGTAGTAGTTACTCTTACCATATAGGAAGCGATTTTTTCTACAAATTTTAGAAAGTTGATTTGGAGTGAAGTAAGGAACTTCATTAAAATCGTCTATTGCGATATCAATTCTTCTTACTGAAAATGACTTATAATTGGAATATAGATTATCCAAGAAGTGTCGTTCAGAAAGACCCTTTGGAGTTAAAACCATATCTCGATAGAATTCTAAAGCTTGTCCAGACATGACAAGCATGAAAGAATTTTCTTCATCCCCATAATAGATACGGATATTACCATAGTTTATCTGAGAGTCATATTCATAGTATTTAAGACTGCCTTTATCTATTATAAATAGCTCTGTATCAAGAAATAAGATATCTTCAACTATTTCTTCTAGTGAAAAGTCGAATGTATTGAACTGGATTTGAATCCAGTCAAAAACAGAACGTAAATTCTCGTTTTTTGCCATAAATTTTGACTCAACTTTTTGCCTATTTTCACCACCTCAAAAATCGTGAAAACCCTTGATAATACTGCATTCTTTCGATGATGCACCTGACTTGCAGAGGGTGGTGTTACTACACACCCTCACCAACCTTGGGAAAAGCTCTTTGTTGTTCGTCTGCGCTTACGATTTGTTACGGTCTGCGGTAATATACTCGCCTACCGTAACAAACCTACTTGCCGAACTTCCTACGAGCTTTTTCCCAAGCACCAAATGGAAGTAGTTCAAGTGTTGCGAGAATTTCTTCTTGCTCTTTTTCCAATCGTTGAAATTTCATTTGCAGTTTTTTATTACTAGAATACAAATTCTTAAAATTATCATTCAAGGTAATAAAATCTTCTTTAAGGGTTTCAAGTTGCTGAGTAAGAGTGTATTCCTTATGTTTATGAATATCTCCATATGTTTCCCTTATAGCATCTTTTAATGACATCTCATTTTTTAAATAAGCAATTGTCCTGAAATCCTCAACATCATCATCAGTGAAGTTATAAAAACTCACAAACTGCCGACTATTCCTTGCTTGAACTTTTTTAAACTCATGACCACTAATTTCCTTTATTAAGGTTATCCATTTTTTAGCAGTACTAGCAGAGTTCAATCCGTTAACCATAGAAACAAGTTGTTTTATGTCCATTTCTTCCCCTTTCTTAAGGAAAGTATGGTATAATACTCTTATAGAATTTTTGTTAAGTCTTTGATTTTGTCGTGATTATCAAAGACTTTTTAATACAATCATAGGCGGTACCTCCTTTATACAATCCCCGAAGAAAGAATATCAACGGCCTCTCATTACCTAACGGGTATATTACGATTATATACCTGTTGGGTAATATTGTCAATAGAAAAATAGGTGAATTATGACTTTTTTAGGTGAAAATTTAAAGAAAATACGACAGGAACACAAATTAACTCAGATAGAACTGGCTAATATGCTAGGAATTAGCCAAAAATCATATAGTCATTGGGAAACTCAAAAGACAGAACCAACGCTAGAGAATGTAGTAAAACTAGCTAATATATTTAACACAACTACAGATTATTTTTTAGGTCAGACAATCTATTCAAAGGCAAATTTAGTTAGATTTTTAGATGATTATGATGTAAGTAATATAAAAAACTGGACTAAAGAAGAAAGAGATAGTTTTAAATTTGCAATTTTATTTGAAATAATGACAAGAGATGATAAAATTAGCTTATTAAAATTAAAAGACAATTTGATTACCGAACACAATCTAGATAAAAATGAACGGGATATAATAAACATAATTTTTAAAGAAGTGCAGTTGGAATTCCAAGATTTTCCAAATTAATATACAATTTAATTAAAATCTTTGATGGAATTCAAGCTAACTATAAATATGTAGAAAATAGTTTATAGGATACTGTAACTAAAAAATGGCCTTATCAAGAAGATAAGGCTATTTTTCTTTTACTCAACTTAATAGTTCACTAGAATTTAGTATCACTTATAAGAGTGTTTTAAAGTTGTATAGTACTCCAATTCATCATTGATTCTCATCACATAAAAAATGACAATCTGAAGTAACTCTAAATAATTTTGTAAATGTTCTTCTTCTTTTTTATATCCAAATTTACCATGAGAAAATTTATTTCTTATCTTTAATCCGTTACCATATTTTTTATCATCCAAAATATAAGATAAATAATTACTTTCATATTCAGAAAAAAGATTATCTGAATATTCACAATACCCTTTCTTACAAAGGTCTTCTGCAATATCTAGTATCAATTTACCTTTATAGTATAGGCAATACGTACCTGACTTCCATAATTTATTCAAAATGTTAATTTCTTGGAAATTTGTAAATTTTATTACATCATTTGATAGTTTTAAAATGTTCTTTTCTATTAGAATTTCTATTTGTTCTACCTGATAATCAGCAAAATCAGTAATCTTTACACCATCTATTATATGTTTAAAGAATGTTCCGTGTTCTTTCTTTGACGAGTTGAAGCTGAGGGGACTTTGGTCGGAGAAAAGTACTGAGAACAAGGCGGAATTATCAGGATTATTGCTCAATTTTAAAAATTTTTTCTTATTAAATGATTTTAATGAAGCATAAGAGGAGGCCTTAGATTTAATCTCTAATAAATCTTGATCGATTTCCCTATTTCTAAAAAATAGTTCGTATTGATCTAGGATACTATCCATTTCACAAATTATCGATTTTCCTCTTTCATAATAAGAAGATTCTTTATTGGAAGCATGAAAGTAAAAGCCTTTTACATTCAACTCGGTTTCAAGGTAAATATTGAAATACCATTCTACAATTTCTTCCACATCAATTTCATTCTGCTTTAAATAATCAAAATATGCTTGAAACAGCAAGCTATGGTAACGTTTTAATATATTGTTGAAAGTTCCGAAATGAGCATTTGACTTGGGATAAAAAATACTAGTGAGACTGAATACTTCTTCATTTGCAACTAGCCAAGGTAATCCCGATTCATGATTAAAGAAGTTAAGTAAATAAATATAATTATTTAGTAATGTCGGAAAATCATGATGTTCATCTAGTATAATTTTATTTAAAAGAATACCATTCTCAATAGGCTCAAATATTTTATCAGAATCTAAAGGCTTGATGCCAACTGATATAGAGTAATGTATCCCTTCATTAGTTTCCAAATGTTTTTCCCAAAATTCCTCACTTTTTCTTTTAGCTAAAAGCTTAACCTCATCATCAAACTCATATTTGCTTATTTTTTTATACTCAACTATTGATTGTAAATAATTGGGGTTAATACTATCTGTCTGACAATATTCTATTGCTAGATTATTTATCTCTTCGTTTGTGATACCTAATTTAATGTATAAACCATTAGAATCTGTAAATTTTCCTGATTGATGATTCAGGAAGAATTCTATATTTCTGGACAGAGAGAGAAAATTTTCTTTGATAACTTGCGGAAACAGGTCAATCAGTTTTGTAACATTTTTAAGATTCATTGTCTGGATATTGTATTTTTTTATATATGATTCAAACTGACTAACATCATCTTTATTAATTTTTTCTAAGGATAGTACTAACTCCCAGAAAACATCTTTATAAAAAATATAAATACTATCATAGTCTATTTCAAAAATGGTAATTGGGAAATTCGCGGATAAATCGTTATGAAATTTTCTAATTAGATGTTTGAATCTAGAAAATTCATTTTCTGTTTTTAATAATTTTAGGATTAAATAGATTTCAATCAAATTATTAATTTCAGTTGAAGGTCTATAAGCTTCAATGTATTCTAAAGCCATATCGTATTGATATGGTTCTATTACAACGTTAGGAGTACGAAATCTTTTGTTTGACATATACGTGGCATTCCTTTCTATTAATTAGGTCTTTATACCATCGACGATTTTTGTTAAATCATAATTTCCCAAAACCGCTTTAGTATCATGATGATGAGTTTGTAGGATATAGTTACTTAATGTTAGTATACCATTAAATTATTTATTTATAAGATATTTTTAGTGTCAGAGAACATCAAATTGAGGCTTCTCTTCAGTTACCTAAAAGTTACTGAAATTTGAAAAAAGAGTCTATTTTGCAAGATTCAAACCTCCTAAAATCCTATAAAATCAAGATTGTAGGATTCAAAAATTGTAGGAATTGAACTCAAAATCCAGTGTCCGCAAGGACGTGCCGGTTCGACCCCGGCCGCCGGTATAGTAATAAAGACAAGGTTTTCGGACCTTGTTTTTTTTATCAGTTTTTGTTGAGTTACCAATTTTTCCATTTTAAAATAAATCATCAAGTTTATTAGCCAATGTTTTCTGTTTGCTAGGGTACAAATGAGAATAAGTATCAATTGTTGTTGTAATAGATGCGTGTCCTAATCTTTCTTTGACAACAAGATAATCCTCTCCTTGATTTATAAGTAATGATGTATGAGAGTGTCTCAAATCATGTATTCTTATTTTCTTTAAATCTTTATCCCTTTCTAGTATTTGCTTAAACTTCTTATCAATCATATTTTTTGTAATTGTTATTCCTTGAGGTTATCCGAACGTTAAACTATCTTCGGCATGTATTTACAAAAGAGTATAATCCCTTTCATCAACAGAGCATTTTTGATATACTATATTTAATTAGAATACAAAAACTTTTGGAGAGAAGGAGGTAAAAGAGTGGACAAACAAACCATTTTTTACTGCTATAGAATGACTCATGATTATGGTATCAATCCTTGTGTTTTTACAGAAAATTATGATACAACTCCCCATCTTCTTACCGAAGGAGGGTGTATGCTTCAGTTAAGAAGAAATATCAAAAAGAACTGGGCTGATAAAATAAACTCTAAGTCTGTAGATGCTTACATAATGGCTGTAGCAGGGCATTCAAACGATGGGAAACAATGGAGAGATGAGCAAGGAATGTTTATCACTCCAAAATATAATCATCTAATTTTTGTTGCTAAAATTAGTGAAATTTTAACAATGAAAGAATATTTATTATCTCCAAAATCTAATAATAGAAGAGATGCTTATACTTATCAATGGCTGATTGAAAAGAATGGATTAAACCAATCAAGTTTTATGAATGAAGTAGTGATTCTTGCAGACCGTTTTAATTATTTTGGTAAGTCTCCACTCAAAATTCCTAAAGAAATTTTAGATTTTTTCCCGATGGGAGAACGAGCAAGAATGAATGGGAAACCATTCCCAAGATGGAATGCCAAAAATGGATTTTATAATTCTGAAGAGAGATTTACTGATGTATTAGAATTAACGGAATTTGCTGAGACTATACTTGGTTCACAAAACAAAGTAATGGATTTGCCTTACCATCCCTTTTTTATACGAGGAAAAGAATTTTGAAAATAATTTTATCAAGAAAAGGATTTGATTCATCTAATGGTGGTATCCCGAGTCCTATACTACCTGATGGAACACTGCTTTCATTGCCAATACCTGCTAAATATGACACTATATCTTTTGACGATTTAAACTATGATGGAGTATTATTTTCAGATATATTAAAACAATTAAAAGGGAAGGAAGATAAAACAAATCATTTTAATTGTCATCTTGACCCGGACATAAGAGAAAATATTAGGAATAATTCTGTTTCTGATTGGAGACCAGCATTTGGCCAAATTAAAAGTTCTCAGGGAATATTACGAAATCACAATGTTTCTATTGGTGACCTTTTTCTATTTTTTGGATGGTTTAGACAAACTGAAGGGGATATTTATAATGGAACATTGTGTTTTAAGAAAGATGCTCCTGATTTAAATATCATTTATGGTTATTTGCAAATTGGTGACATGACGAATGATAAAGAATGTTTGCAGAAGATGTATCCTTTTCATCCTCATTCTTTAGAACATATGAGTAGTTTGAAATCTAATATGCTATATATACCAAGTGAAAACTTATCGTTTTTACCTCAAAAAAAAGGCTATGGTACTTTTAATTTTCATGATGGGAGAGTATTAACAATGAGTGGTAAATCAAGAAGCATCTGGAAAGAATTACCGGTGCTTATGCCCGATAATATAAATGGTAATCATAAAAATTCTGCTAAAGATGATGGCATAAAGTATTCTGGTATATGGCAAGAAAAAGTTTTACTAGAAAATGAATTATCTTCTACTTGGGCAAAAGAGTTGTTTTTGTTTTAATAATCTAAAAAATTGATTTTTTATATAGGAGAAGACACAATGTTACATTAACTGTGGAAAAGGTATGAAGTGTTACCTAAAAGTTACTGAAATTTGAAAAAAGAGTCTATTTTGCAAGATTCAAACCTCCTAAAATCCTATTAAATCAAGATTGTAGGGTTCAAAAATTGTAGGAATTGAACTCAAAATCCAGTGTCCGCAAGGACGTGCCGGTTCGACCCCGGCCGCCGGTATAGTAATAAAGACAAGGTTTTCGGACCTTGTTTTTTGTTTTGGTAAAGATTTTGATTAAGTACAGATATCTGATGAATGATCTTTTTCTTCTTATTCTAGTCATTTTTAGTGTATTTTTGGTATAATATTACTTATTCACAATTTATTTTGATTATGAAAGAGTTTGGTGATTAATGTCTCGGTCTGTTGAATTACTAAAGAAACGTTACTTAAAGAATATAAAAGAAAATCCAGATTTATTTGTTGGGATTGAGTTAGAATATCCTATTGTAAATTTAGAGGGTAAAGCTACAGATGGTGAAGTTGTTAAGGATCTCTTTCGGTATTTACCATTAGTACTGGGCTTTACTATCGAAAAAGTGGATGATTTTGGGAATCCAATTCAGTTGCTTGATCCAGTCAGCCAAGATACGATCTTGTTTGAGGTTGCTTATACGACAATTGAGTTTGCATTCGGAAAGGCCGAATCTATCCGAGAGGTAGAAGAACGCTTTACCTTCTATATGGCTACGATTCAGAATAAGTTGGGGGGAGCTAATCATGCTATTGTTGGCTGCGGCATTCATCCCAACTGGGATAAAAATGAGAATTGTCCAGTGGCTTATCCCCGCTATCAGATGTTGATGGATTATCTGAATTTGAGTAGAAATGTAACTAAATCAGATTTACATCATTTCCCTGAGTATGGAGCCTTTATATGTGGGAGCCAGGTTCAACTAGACATTTCAAGGTTCAACTACCTGCGTGTTATCAATGCTTTTACGCAAATTGAAGCTGCTAAAGCTTATTTGTTTGCAAATTCTGAGTTTTCAGGGGCAGATTGGGATACCAAAATTTCGAGAGATATTTTTTGGGAAGAATCCATGCATGGTATCTATCCAGAGAATGTTGGTGTCAATACTAGACTATTTAAAGATGAGGATGATTTTTTTGACTATTTAAATCATTCTGCGATTTTTACTGCGGAGCGTGATGGGCAGACCTATTATTTTTATCCGATTCAGGCTAGGGACTATTTGGCTACACCTGAAATCCAAGCATTTACCCTTAATGGGGATGAGGTGTTAATTCATCCTCAGGAGGAAGATTTCCAAACTCATCGTAGTTACCAGTACCAAGACTTAACGACTCGAGGGACAGTTGAGTTTCGTAGTGTGTGTACTCAGCCGCTTGATAGGACTTTTGCTTCTGCAGCCTTTCATTTGGGCTTGTTGGTTCATTTAGACAAGCTTGAAGCTTACTTGCGAACTGCTCCATTTTTTACCACAGCTGGTCGTGATTATAAGCTTTTAAGACGACAATTTTCTAAGAAAAAACTTACAGATGAAGAAGAAGCTGCGGTTCTCGAGTTTTCTAAAGACTTACTCACCCTTGCTGAGGAGGGGCTGGAGAAAAGAGATAAGCAAGAAATGGTTTATTTAGAGCCTTTGAAGAAAGAATTGGGATTATAATTTCTCTTATAAAGGGAGAATTTTCTGAAAAATCATGATATAATGGAAGAGACTATAGATAAAGGATAGAGATTCATGACATTAGTTTATCAATCAACGCGTGATGCCAATAATACAGTAACTGCCAGCCAAGCTATTTTGCAAGGTTTGGCGACGGATGGTGGTCTGTTTACACCACTTACTTATCCAAAGGTGGATTTGGACTTTGAAACATTAAAAGATGCTTCTTACCAAGAAGTGGCCAAATTAGTTTTATCAGCCTTTTTAGATGACTTTACGGCTGAGGAGTTGGACTACTGTATCAACAATGCCTACGATAGCAAATTTGATACTCCAGCTATTGCGCCATTGGTGAAACTGGATGGGCAATACAACTTGGAATTGTTCCATGGTTCAACGATTGCCTTTAAGGATATGGCCTTGTCTATCTTGCCATACTTTATGACGACAGCCGCTAAAAAGCATGGTTTGGAGAACAAGATTGTCATTTTGACAGCGACATCTGGTGATACTGGAAAAGCTGCTATGGCAGGGTTTGCGGATGTGCCTGGAACTGAGATTATCGTCTTTTATCCAAAGGATGGTGTCAGCAAGGTACAAGAGTTGCAAATGACTACTCAGACTGGCGACAATACTCATGTTATCGCTATTGATGGAAACTTTGATGATGCACAAACAAACGTGAAGCACATGTTCAACGATGTGGAATTTCGTGAAAAATTGGCTGCCAATAAACTGCAATTTTCATCAGCTAACTCTATGAACATTGGTCGTTTGGTACCACAGATTGTTTATTATGTTTATGCCTACGCTCAGTTGGTCAAGACTGGTGAGATTGTGGCTGGTGATAAGGTCAACTTCACAGTACCAACAGGAAACTTTGGAAATATCTTGGCTGCCTTTTATGCTAAACAAATCGGTCTGCCAGTTGGTAAATTGATCTGTGCTTCAAATGACAATAATGTTTTAACTGACTTCTTCAAGACACGTGTTTATGATAAGAAACGTGAGTTTAAAGTAACAACTAGTCCATCTATGGATATCTTGGTATCTTCAAACTTGGAGCGTTTGATTTTCCATCTTTTGGGGAATGATGCGGTTAAGACAGCTGAACTCATGAATGCCTTGAGTACACAAGGACAATATGAATTGACAGACTTTGATGCAGCGATTCTGGAACTCTTTGCAGCTGAATATGCGACTGAGGAAGAAACTGCGGCAGAAATCAAGCGTGTTTATGATACAGATGCCTACATCGAGGATCCACATACGGCGGTTGCCTCAGCTGTTTATAGAAAATACCAAGCGGCTACTGGCGATGCGACTAAGACAGTGATTGCTTCAACAGCTAGTCCATACAAGTTCCCAGTGGTTGCCGTAGAAGCGGTAACAGGAAAAGCAGGCTTAACTGACTTTGAAGCCTTGGCTCAATTACATGACATTTCAGGAGTGGCAGTGCCACCAGCGGTTGATGGCCTTGAAACAGCTCCGGTTCGTCATAAAACAACAGTGGCAGCTGCTGACATGCAAGCAGCGGTGGAGGCTTATCTAGGACTTTAAGACAGAGGGAGTAAACTCGGTTGGGAAACCAACTGAGTTTCTTTTCATCAGGAGGAGAGATTGTTTAAGAAAAATAAAGACATTCTTAATATTGCATTGCCAGCTATGGGTGAAAACTTTTTGCAGATGCTCATGGGAATGGTGGACAGTTACTTGGTCGCTCACTTGGGCTTAATCGCCATTTCAGGTGTTTCAGTGGCTGGCAATATTATCACCATTTACCAGGCGATTTTTATCGCTCTGGGAGCTGCTATTTCCAGCGTTATTTCAAAAAGTTTGGGGCAGAAAGATCAGTCCAAGTTGGCTTATCACGTGACAGAGGCTCTCAAGATAACCCTATTGCTGAGTGCACTTTTAGGCGCTTTATCCATCTTTGCTGGGCAAGAGATGATAGGACTTTTGGGAACTGAGCAGGCTGTGGCTGAGAGTGGTGGGCTCTACCTATCTTTGGTGGGTGGATCGATTGTTCTCTTGGGCTTGATGACGAGTCTAGGTGCCTTGATTCGTGCAACGCATAATCCGCGTCTACCCCTCTATGTGAGTCTGTTATCCAATGCCTTGAATATTCTTTTTTCAAGTCTAGCTATTTTTGTCCTTGATATGGGCATAGCGGGTGTTGCTTGGGGGACTATCTTGTCTCGCTTAGTCGGTCTTGTGATTTTGTGGTCGCAATTAAAGCTGCCTTTTGAGAAACCGACTTTTGGTTTAGATAAGGAACTATTGACTTTGGCTTTGCCAGCGGCAGGAGAACGTCTCATGATGCGAGCTGGAGATGTAGTGATCATTGCCTTGGTCGTCTCTTTTGGGACGGAGGCAGTAGCGGGAAATGCAGTCGGAGAAGTCTTGACCCAGTTTAACTATATGCCTGCCTTTGGCGTCGCTACGGCGACGGTCATGCAGGTAGCTCGAGCAGTTGGAGAGAATAACTGGGAAAGAGTGGATGATTTGAGCAAGCAAACCTTTTGGCTTTCTCTGCTTCTCATGTTGCCCTTAACTCTCAGTATCTATGCCTTGGGGACACCATTGACTCATCTCTATACGACGGACCCTATAGCAGTTGAAGCGAGCGTTTTGGTGGCACTGTTCTCTCTACTAGGAACTCCCATGGCGACAGGGACAGTTATATATACGGCAGTGTGGCAGGGATTGGGAAATGCTCGCCTCCCCTTTTATGCGACAAGTATTGGGATGTGGTGTATCCGTATAGGGACAGCCTATCTTATGGGTATTGTTCTTGGTTGGGGCTTGCCTGGTATTTGGGCAGGGACTCTCTTGGATAATGGTTTCCGTTGGTTATTTCTACGTTACCGTTACCAGCGTTATATGAGCTTGAAAGGATAGGAGATGCAAAAAATAGCCTTTATTTGGGATTTAGACGGAACTTTATTGGACTCTTACGAAGCGATTTTGTCAGGGATTGAGGAGACCTTTGCTCAGTTTTCTATTCCGTATGATAAGGAAAAAGTGAGAGAGTTTATCCTCAGGTATTCTGTGCAGGATTTGCTGGAGCAAGTGGCTGAAGAGAGAAACCTGGATGCGGAAGTGCTCAACCAGGTGCGCGCCCAGAGCCTGTCTGAGAAGAATGCCCAGGTAGTTTTGATGCCATGTGCGCGTGAGGTGTTGAATTGGGCAGACCAAGTAGGGATTCAGCAGTTTGTCTATACTCATAAGGGGGACAATGCTTTTACCATTCTCAGAGACTTGGGGTTGGAATCCTATTTCAAAGAGATTTTAACCAGTCAGAGTGGCTTTGCGCGCAAGCCTAGTCCAGAAGCAGCGACCTATCTGCTAGACAAGTATCAGCTGGATCCTGAGAAGACCTATTATATAGGGGACCGGACTTTGGATGTGGAATTTGCCCAGAATAGTGGGATTCAAAGCATTAATTTTTTAGAGTCGTCTTATGAAGGGAATCACAGGATTCAAGAGTTAGCAGATATTCCTCATATTTTTGAGGATTGAGGATGAGAAGATTGTGTCAGTTTTGTGACAGAAACCTAACAAACTATTTCAAGTAATCGAGTTTGTTACAAGGAATAGACAGTTCTGTTAAATAGGCCCGAAAGGGCTTTTTTTCTGCTTTTTTTGTGTTATGATAGACAGGTACTCATTTGAAAGGAATATGAACGAATGAAGAAAAGAATTATTTTAGCCTCAACAGTAGCCTTATCTCTTGCTCCCGCATTAGGAGCTAAAGCTCAAGAAATCTCTTGGACAGCACGTAGCGTTGAGCAAATTCAAAATGATGTGACGAAAAACGAGAACAAAAACAGCTATACAGTTCAGTATGGTGATACCCTGAGCACGATTGCAGAAGCTTTGGGAGTAGATGTGACAGTTCTTGCTAATTTGAACAAAATCACTAATATGGACTTGATTTTCCCAGATACTGTCCTAACTACAACTGTCAATGAGGAAGAAGAGGTAACGGAAGTTGAAATCCAAGCTCCTCAATCAGATGCTAGTGAAGAAGTGACGACTGCAACAGCTGATTTGACGACGAATCAAGTAACAGTTGATGAGCAAACAGTTCAAGTAGAAGACCTTTCTCAACCAATTGAGGAAGCTCCAACTGCAACAGAGACTGAAAAACCAGCAGAAGTAGCGCCAAGTTCAGAAGTTTCTGAGACAGCGACAGTTGCTGAAGAGACACCATCTACAGAAACACCTGTAGCTGAAGAAACAGCTGAAACGACTCCAGCGGAAGCACCAGTAGCAGAAACAACTCGCCCAGTTGAAGAAGAAGCTCCACAAGTGGCGACTCCAGCTACCGAAGAAACGGCAGCAACAACTCCAGCAGAAGCACCAGTAGCAGCTGCGCCAGCAACTGAAACGCCTGCTGATACAACAGGATCAAGTGCAACAGAAGAAACAGCAGCATCAACAGCAACTTCTGACACTGCAACTTCAACTTATCAAGCAGAGCAAAGCCAAACTCCTTCAAGAACATATTCAGCTCCAGCGGCTCCTGACTATGCAGGACTTGCTGTAGCTAAGTCTGAGAATGCTGGTCTTCAACCGCAAACGGCAGCCTTTAAGGAAGAAATCGCCAACTTGTTTGGCATCACATCCTTTAGTGGTTACCGTCCTGGAGACAGTGGCGACCATGGGAAAGGTTTGGCCATCGACTTTATGGTTCCAGTGAGTTCAGCACTTGGTGATCAAATCGCGGAATATGCAGTCAAAAATATGGCTAGCCGTGGTATCAACTATATCATCTGGAAACAACGTTTCTACGCTCCATATGATAGTAAATATGGACCAGCCTATACGTGGAATCCAATGCCAGACCGTGGTAGCGTAACCGAAAACCACTATGACCACGTTCACGTTTCAATGAACTAATCATTAAAATGGAAGTTGGGAACTGATTGAGTTCTCGCTTCTTTTTTTGTGTCATTCCTTTAGGCTAAACAAGAAGATTATTCTGAAGCAAGGTGGGCCTGCTATTTTGACTCTGCTGAGTATGTTACTTTTGAAATAAGAAAACCAGCGTCCTGAACGACGCTGGTTTTTGTAGACTCTTATCCATTTCGACGTTTACGGGCTAGTAGGGCTCTGTAAAAGAAGATATGATTGTTCTGGATATAGGGAAGGATTGAAAAACTAGCAATTCCAAAAGTGAGCCAGTTGAGGAAGTACCAAGGGAGTAGTTGTAGATCGAGGACAAAGCGCTGGAATTTGTAACCCTTCATCAAGAAACGGCTGGTTTTTAGGATTTGACGGGGTTTAGCCTGTCCTAAATCCAGAGTGTCGCAGAGGAGGAATTCTACCTGCGAGTAGGCATAATGTTGCGGAACATAGAGGATGTTCCCTACAATCATCAAGATGAGACTCGCAAAAAAGTAGAGTCCAAAGGTCATAAGGAATTGCTCGGTTTCAACTGATGAGAGGTCTAATTTTGGAAATTCAGGATGTAGGGCGACAAATCTCCGAGCTAAGAGATTGCTATAAAAGAGAAAATAAACGCCTACTAAGTTTGGAATGCTCCATAAAAAGAGGTAGAAACGTTTGAGGAGCAGAGTTAGGAAGGTTTGCGAGAAGCGCTCTTCAGCAAAGAGGGCCAGGCTTGATTTTACTGAGAGTTCTGTATCAGGATCCTTGAGGAGTCGGAGTGTCGCAAAAGCAGCACCTGCTAGAAAAATCGTGCTCATAAAAGAAACCACTAGCGGGAAGAGATAGGCTTGGAGCACTTGTGCTAGCATGCTGAAAAAGGATTGCTCTAAAACACTTTCTTGGAGACGAGCCAAGGGGTTGAGAAAGCCTGACAAGATGACCAGCATACTAGGTAAGAGATAGACGAGAAAGAGGCGGGGATTTTCAGCCTGAAACTGCCTCGTCTGCAGACGAATGGTTTTTAAATCAATTTTTGGGTATTTCATTCTCTCATTATACCATAGTTCGTGACAGTTCCTAGTTTTTTTGATAAAATCATACAGTATGCCTTTAGGCACAAAGTATGAACTGGGACTGTTTTTCCCAGCTTCGGAGGTAAAAAATGTCAGATTCACCAATCAAATACCGTTTGATTAAGAAAGAGAAACACACGGGAGCTCGTCTGGGAGAAATCATCACCCCGCACGGTACCTTCCCGACACCTATGTTTATGCCAGTTGGGACCCAAGCTACTGTAAAAACCCAGTCACCAGAGGAGTTGAAGGAGATGGGATCAGGGATTATCCTCTCTAATACCTATCATCTCTGGCTTCGCCCTGGAGACGAACTCATCGCACGGGCAGGCGGTCTCCACAAGTTCATGAACTGGGACCAGCCAATCTTAACGGATAGTGGTGGTTTCCAGGTTTATTCTCTAGCTGATAGTCGTAATATCACAGAAGAAGGGGTAACCTTTAAAAACCATCTCAATGGTTCTAAGATGTTTCTATCACCAGAAAAAGCTATCTCTATTCAGAACAATCTGGGTTCAGACATCATGATGTCCTTTGACGAATGTCCTCAGTTCTATCAACCTTATGACTACGTTAAGAAATCAATCGAGCGTACCAGTCGTTGGGCCGAGCGTGGTTTGAAGGCTCATCGTCGTCCGCATGACCAAGGTTTGTTTGGAATTGTACAGGGGGCAGGCTTTGAAGATCTTCGCCGTCAGTCAGCTCATGACCTTGTCAGCATGGATTTCCCAGGTTACTCTATCGGTGGTTTGGCGGTGGGAGAAACGCACGAAGAAATGAATGCAGTCTTGGACTTCACAACTCAACTGCTACCTGAAAACAAACCTCGCTATTTGATGGGTGTGGGAGCGCCAGATAGCTTGATTGATGGAGTGATTCGTGGGGTGGATATGTTTGACTGTGTCTTACCGACTCGTATCGCTCGTAACGGAACTTGTATGACCAGTCAAGGTCGTTTGGTTGTCAAAAATGCCCAGTTTGCTGAGGACTTTACGCCACTGGATCCTGAGTGTGATTGCTACACATGTAAGAACTACACACGCGCCTACCTTCGTCACTTGCTCAAGGCTGATGAAACCTTCGGTATCCGCTTGACTAGCTACCACAATCTCTACTTCTTACTCAATCTGATGAAGCAAGTGCGTCAAGCCATCATGGATGACAATCTCTTGGAATTCCGTGAGTATTTTGTAGAAAAATATGGCTACAACAAGTCAGGGCGCAATTTCTAAAGTGTAAAAATAGAATGCCAAAATCCTAAGTTTTCTCTTAGGATTTTTCCTATTTTTTTGATAGAATAGGGAGTATAATGGAATGGAAATTAGGTGGTGTTTTGCTTCCTAATTTAATGGAGAATAGACTCGTATGCGTATTAAATGGTTTTCCTTGATTAGGATTACAGGTTTACTTTTGGTGCTTTTGTACCACTTCTTTCAAACGATCTTTCCTGGAGGATTCTTTGGGGTAGATGTCTTTTTCACTTTTTCAGGATTTTTGATCACCTCCCTCCTTTTAGAAGAATTTGGGAAGGCACGTCAGATTGATTTGTTGGGCTTTTTTAAGAGACGGTTTTACCGCATCGTGCCACCTGTGGTGCTGATGGTTTTGGTGACCATGCCTTTTACTTTCTTGGTTCGTCAAGACTATGTTGCTGGAATTGGTGGTCAGATTGCTGGAGTTTTCGGTTTTATGACCAACTTCTACGAAATGTTAACAGGGGGAAGTTATGAATCCCAGTTCATTCCGCATCTCTTTGTTCACAACTGGAGTCTAGCTGTTGAGGTTCACTACTACATCCTTTGGGGCTTAGCGGTTTGGTTCTTATCGAAACGTTCAAAATCTAGTAGTCAATTGAGAGGGATGGTCTTTCTTCTTTCTGCTGGAGCTTTTATCATTAGCTTTTTCTCCATGTTTATTGGTAGTCTAATGGCGAGTTCCTATTCATCTGTCTACTTTTCAAGTTTGACCCATGTCTACCCGTTCTTTTTAGGAAGTATATTTGCGACAGTTGTGGGGGTTCGTCAGACGAGCGATTTAGTCAAGCAGTTTGATCGGATGTGGGATATTCGTCAGAATCTACTGGTATTTGCTGCAGGTCTCTTGGTGTTAATGCTCTTGACTTTCTTTGTCAAGTTCACCTACCTGTTTGCGTACTTATTTGGCTTCTTGCTAGCAAGTTTAGCGGCAGTGACCATGATTTTTGCTGCGCGTGTCTTGCATGAGAAAACGCCTGAGATACAAGAACCTCGGATCATTACATTTTTAGCGGATACCAGCTACGCGGTTTATCTCTTCCACTGGCCTTTTTATATTATCTTTTCTCAGTTGATGAGTAATCTGCCTGCTGTTATTCTGACAATCATCTTTTCTTATTTCTTTGCTATCCTATCCTTCTATATTATTGAGCCATTGATTGCCGGTAAATCCAATCCTTTAATACGGAAGATTAGTCGATTGCCTCATATTAAACCAATTAGTGCTGGTGTTGCTGGCATTCTTACCTTGATTACCTTGATTATCATAGCTGTGGCTCCTCAAGTTGGAGCTTTTGAGACAGACTTGATGGTCAATGGTTTCAAACAAGCCCAGACCAATATAGGACAAACAAAGACTCTTGCTGAACAAGCTGAACTGAGTCGTTTAGGAATTTCTGATGGAACAAGCCTAATAGGAGATTCGGTAGCCTTGCGTGCCAATACAGCCTTACAAGAGGCACTTCCTGAAGCAAATATCAATGCCCAGGTTAGTCGAACGACCAAGCAAGCCAATGATATTATGCTCAATAACAGTCAGAACAAGGCGCTGCTAAAAACAGTTGTCATTGCAACGGGAGTCAATAATCCTGAAGGCTATAAGAATGATTTGGACAGCATCGTGAACAATCTACCGAAAGGACACCATCTGATACTGGTGACACCTTATGAGGGAGACAAGAGCAAGGACACTTACACATCAGTGGAGCAGTATGCGGCTTATGCACGGGAATTAGCTGAAAAGAATCCTTACGTGAGCATAGCTGACTGGAATAAGGTTGCTAAGGAACACCCTGAAATCTGGGCTGGAACCGACCAAGTCCACTTTGGGAATGACAATAGCAAGCTCGAAGAAGGTGCTAAGCTATACGCAGAAACGATTGCAGCTGCTGTTAAGGCTGCTCAAGAACTGCCTGTAAAATCAAAATAAAATTAAAGAGTTGGAGAAATCCAGCTCTTTTAAAATATCTCTAGAAAATAGGTCTATACCATTTACAAATGAAAAAGAAAGGTTTATAATGTAATTGACATAATAAATTCTAGAATCAATCTATCAAGGAGGTTATCATTATGCCTAATTATATTAAAGCGGATCAGTTTTTCTACCCACACGGAGTTCGTCGTGGCGGTTACTTGGAACTTGTGGATGGCAAGTTTGGCAAACATGTAGAACAGATTCCTGAGGGAGCTGAGGTGATTGACTATACAGGTTATAGCATTGCCCCAGGACTTGTGGATACCCACATTCATGGATTTGGTGGTGTCGATGTCATGGACAATAACATCGAAGGTACCCTTCATACTATGAGTGAAGGTCTACTTAGCACGGGTGTTACCAGCTTCTTGCCAACGACCTTGACTTCCTCTTACGAGCAGTTGCTTGCAGTAACTGAAAATATCGGTGCTCGTTACCAGGAAGCAAGTGGAGCCAAGATTCGTGGGATCTATTTTGAAGGTCCGTATTTCACAGAGAAATACAAGGGAGCCCAAAACCCTGCTTATATGAAAGACCCCCGTATGGATGAGTTTCGTGCTTGGCAAAAAGCAGCTAATGGCCTGCTCAATAAAATTGCCCTTGCGCCAGAACGTGAAGGTGTAGAAGACTTTGTTCGTACAGTTACGGGTGAAGGAGTGACCGTTGCTCTTGGGCACTCCAATGCGACTTTTGATGAAGCTAAAAAAGCAGTCGACGCTGGAGCGAGTGTTTGGGTACATGCCTACAATGGGATGCGTGGGTTGACTCACCGTGAGCTCGGTATGGTGGGAGCCATGTATGAATTGCCACATACTTATGCAGAGTTGATCTGTGACGGTCACCACGTAGATCCAAAGGCCTGTGATATTTTGCTCAAGCAAAAAGGAACTGAAAATATCGCCCTTATCACAGACTGTATGACAGCTGGTGGCTTGGAAGATGGAGATTACATGTTGGGAGAATTCCCAGTAGTTGTTGCTAATGGAACTGCTCGCCTCAAATCGACAGGCAATTTGGCAGGTTCTATCCTCAAACTCAAAGATGGTTTGAAGAATGTGGTCGAATGGGGCATTGCGAATCCGCATGAAGCAGTCATGATGGCCAGCCTCAACCCAGCAAAATCTGTTCACATCGATGATGTCTGTGGCCAAATCCGTGAAGGCTACGACGCTGACTTTATCGTACTAGATAAAGATTTGGAATTGGTAGCAACCTACCTAGATGGTGTGAAACGTTATCAAGCCTAAGATAGAAAGCAGAAGTTAGAGACTAGCTTCTGCTTTTTTATTTTAAAGACTGTTTTCCCAGCCTCTTTTGTGTTGTTTAAGAAAAATAGATGGTGGTTTATCTAACTATATGTTTCAGATTCTTAAATTGATTGGTGAATTTTATGCAATCAAATCAGATTTGATAGTGATTGAAACTAAAAGTGATGATTTTAAACAATAATTTTTAAATGAACCTATTTTTTTGCTCAGTTTTGAGTGTTGTGACACACTCGATATCAATCCTTTTCAGATAACAAAAATCTAGTTAGATGGCAATAAAATATTTTATTGAAAGTAATAGAAATCGCTTGACAAAGGCATTCGGGGGGGTATAATAGATAGTTGTATGATAAATATACTCAAAAATCGGATTATGGCTATAGGGGAATATTAAACCAATATGAATAGATATAATAGGGAAGAATTGCTTTATATGTTTGGGTATTGTTTTCAAGTTTTAAAAACAGTATCGGATTTGGACAAGGCCATTTCGGCTGAACAAAATAAAGCCTATGATAGTATTATGGGTAAATATTATAGAATTAAAAAAGTATTTAACATAATTATTATCAGTTTTATTTTGATAGTAAATATATTCGGACCCATTATATATAGAGAACCTATAACTTCGTTAATTATTTTACAAATACCTCTATCTTATGGCTTCTTTCAATTGCTGTTTTTTCCTATTTTTGCTATTATAAAAGCATTTTATAAGCATTCTGCCAATAAGGAATTTTCAAATGCTTATGATAATGATGCTTCTAACAAATATCGTCAAAAAGGTGTAGAACTGTCGAGAGATAAGCAGTTCCTTGACTATAAAGAAGAAATTCCAGAAGATTATTTTAATATGGATGATTTATATCTCTTATATAGTTATCTAGAAACTTATAGAGCTGATAACTTTAAAGAAGCAGCTAATTTACTGGCGGAAGAAAAACACCGTGAAAGAGTGGAATACAATCAAGAAGTGATGCAAAGTAGTTTAGCTACTATCCAAGATAATGTTCGCTATCAATCTGTAATTCAGACAATTCAATTATTAGAGACAAGGACTCATCATAGGATTATAGAAAACAGATAATGAGAGAATTATAAAACTGAACTTTGTTTCTCTTTGGAGAACAGGTTATAATGTGGAATTGAATCATTTTGAATTTTATACTAGGAGAATATATGCAAAAGAAAGATATTTTATTAGGTGCTAGTTTAACTTCTGTTCTTGTCGGTGCTGGTGTTGTTAATACAACTGTTCAAGCAGACGAGCTTACACAACCTAGAACATCAGCAGCCGTACAAAAAGCACCAGTAACTGGTCAAGATTTGACCAAGGCTCAAGAATCTGTTAAATCTGCACAATCAACAGTTGACCAAAAGACTAATGATGTCAAAACTGCAGAAGGACAACAATCAGCCGCTACAAAAGCTGTTGCAGATGTCAAAGAAGATGTCAAAACTGCACAAAATGCAGCTGCAATTGTCGAAGAACAAAACAAGGTAATTGAGGTTAAAACTGAGCAAAAATCTCAACTCACTGCCGAACTATCAAGTGCGAAAACTGCTGAGCAAACTGCAAAAGACGAATTTGTAGCAGCTCGACAAGCCCATGCTAACGCTACAAAAGTTGTCGCATTAGCAGAGAGAACTGTCGAAGACAAAAAAGCTGCTTTGAACCAAGCAACTGCGACAACTAGTCAAGACCCTAAAGAAATCCAAAAAGAATTGGATGATGTTAATAGTCAAGTGACTGCAAAATCTACACAAATTGCTGCAACAATTAATCGCATTGATGCCAAACAACAAGAAGTGGATAATTACAAACCAATTATCAAGACGATTGATTTAAATCCGTCTGAACGTAATGCAGTAGCTCATGACAATCTTATGGACTACGAACACAACCGCAACAATGCACCAAAAGACGCATCAGGTAACCCAACAATGGAACCTGTAAACTTCCAAGGTGTCAAGGTTGTTGAAATCGAAGCTACTCAAGATATGTTGGATTTCCAAAAAGCTCTTGAAGACTACCGTAAAGCACCATATGACTTCGCTACTCGCACTTACAAGACACGTCCAGTGTTCCGCTATAAAGTGGACAACCGTGGATTATCTCAAGCCTTTGTGAAATTGCTCAATGAATTGCGTGAAGCAAACGGCGTTGCTGGAAATATGCAAGTGGATGACGCTTACTTGGATTATGCTCAACAACGTGCTAATGAAATGCAACGCAACAATGTCTTGAGCCATAAGACAGTATTGACTGCACCAGGTAATAAGAATGAAAAAGGCCTTGAAAACGCCGGTTCTGGATATGGTGACGCTACAAGTACAGAAGATGGATACATCAACTTCAACCACATTGTAACCAACGAAACGTTGGCTTATGATATGTTAATCAGATGGTATGACGACTACACAAACGTGACAGGCGCCAATCATGGACACCGTCGTGGACTTCTAGCACCTATGGGCGGTAAAATGGGTCTAGCCTTGGCCAACATCGTGGGTTCTAACACTGATTCACGTTATGTGGCATTTGAAAACAATGCGCACACAGGTAGCACTTATTCGACCGATGAAGATGGCACAACTTATCTAGAAGAAGAAAGTGAATCTAGCAAGAAGTTTTGGGATAACTATGCTAACTTCAAGGATGATGCACTCAACCCAACCTTCTATGGTCGTAAAATGAAATTCATCGCTGACCATCACTTTGTATTTGTAACTCACAAACAAGAAGGTGATAATAGCGCTCTAGTAAGTGCTCTTAACGATTTGAAAGCTCTCAAAGCTCGTCAAGAAGGTGAACGCAATACCCTTGTCACACGTCAAACAGCCTTGACTAATCAATTGGTAGCAGCCACACGCAGTCAAGAACAACTTGCTGCAGCTATCACAAACGCAACGAGCGAATTGAACAAGGCAACTGCAACTCTTGCAACTGCTAAGTTGGCTGCCAAAGCGACTGCAACAACTCTTGAAGAAAAGAGAACCGCTGCTGACCGAGCTACAAGTTATGTAGACCATTTGACTCATCGCGTAGCAACTATCCAAGGTGAAATCGATAAAGCGATTGAGACTCGTGATAAGGCTTCTCGCTTGCAAGGTCAATTGGGGAACTTGACTGCTAAATTGGCTAAGGCTGAAGAAGACAAGGCGACTGCTGACAAGCGTGTCACAGACGCAAAAGTAGCACTTACACAAGCTCAAAAAGCACTTTCTGATGCCAAATCAGATGTTCAACGTTTGACTGACATTCTTGCAATTGACAAAGCTCTTTCAGTTTACCAAGATACAACAGGTGTAGTTTCCGCTGTTACTCGTGAAACACCTGGCGTTGGAGAACTTCCAGCATTTAATCTAAATACCGAATTGAACGGTTACAAAGTAACTCAAAATGAAGATGGTCTTGAGGCAACTACAACTACTGCGCCTATTGCAGAAGAGCTTCCAACCTTTGATTTGGATGGTGAGTTGAATGGTTACAAAGTGACTACTAATGTAGATGGTATCGGTGCAATTCCGATTACCGCACCAACTGTAGATGAACTCCCAATCTTTGATTTGAATGCCTACAAGACAAGTCAAAAACATGCTGGTGCTAGACCGAATGACACGCCCTCTCAAACATTATCTACGTTTAGTAGAAAAGATGCGACTAAACAGGAGTTGCCAAATACTGGTAGTTATTCTCGAGTGGAACGTCAGATAGCTCTCGGTGGATATACCATTTTGGGATTAATTTTAGGATTTACAATTCAACGTAAACGTGAACGCTAAAAGGGATAAAATTTGTCATTTTTATAAGGTTGTTTTAAGAGCCTGAGAACTATTTTGTCTCAGGCTCTTTTTATCCGAAAATTAAGAAATGAGCATATTTCTTTCCTTGTTTAGCGAAATTAGTTATAATATACGGTACAAAGGAATGAATGAATATGTATCGTGTTATAGAAATGTACGGAGATTTTGAACCTTGGTGGTTCTTAGAAGGTTGGGAAGAAGATATTGTAGCAAGTAAGAAATTTGACCAGTATTATGATGCTCTAAAATATTATAAATCACGCTGGTTTGAGCTGGAAAAGAAGAATCCTCTTTATAAGAGTCGGAGTGATTTGATGACTATCTTTTGGGATCCTGCTGATAAACGCTGGTGTGATGAGTGTGATGAGTATTTGCAACAGTACCATTCTTTGGCACTTTTACAGGATGAGCAAGTCATCCCCGATGAAAAGCTACGTCCAGGCTATGAAAAACAAACAGGTCAAGAAAAGCACCGTTCTTGCCGCATGAAATGGAGATAAAAAGTAACTTTTAAAAGTTGCTTTTTATTTTTTTCAATTTTTTGCGAATAGTTAGATAAGGAGGGCGGTATGGTACAAGAAATTGCACAGAAAATTATTGCTACTGCGAAAGAAAAGAAGGCCCAGGATATCTATTTTATCCCCAAGGAAAAGTCCTACGAACTTCACATGCGGGTTGGAGACGAACGGTGTCTAGTTGACTCCTATGAGTTTGATGTTTTAGCTGCAGTGATTAGTCATTTTAAGTTTGTGGCGGGTATGAACGTAGGAGAGAAGAGACGTAGTCAGCTGGGCTCTTGCGACTATCAGCATGGGGAGAAGGTGTCTTCTCTGCGTTTGTCTACCGTGGGAGATTATCGGGGACATGAGAGTTTGGTTATTCGTTTGTTGCACGATGAGGAGCGGGACCTGCATTTCTGGTTTCAGGATATGAACGAACTGGGTGAGCAGTACAGGCAACGGGGGCTCTACCTTTTTGCGGGTCCAGTTGGAAGTGGCAAGACGACCTTGATGCACGAATTAGCCAAGTCACTTTTTAAGGGGCAACAGGTTATGTCCATCGAAGATCCTGTCGAGATCAAGCAGGAAGACATGCTCCAGTTGCAGTTGAATGAAGCGATTGGCTTGACCTATGAAAATCTGATCAAACTGTCTCTCCGGCATCGTCCGGATCTCTTGATTATTGGTGAAATTCGGGATAGTGAAACGGCGCGTGCAGTGGTCAGAGCTAGTTTAACGGGTGCGACGGTCTTTTCAACCATTCATGCCAAAAGTATCCGAGGTGTTTATGAACGCCTTCTGGAGTTGGGTGTGACGGAGGAGGAACTAGCAGTTGTCCTGCAAGGAGTCTGCTACCAGAGATTAATTGGGGGAGGAGGAATCGTTGACTTTGCAAACAAAGACTATCAAGAACACCAGCCAACTAGCTGGAATGAGCAGATTGATCAGCTTCTTAAAGATGGACATATCACGAGTCTTCAGGCTGAAACGGAAAAAATTAGCTACAGCTAAGCAGAAGAAAATCATCACCTTGTTTAACAACCTCTTCCCCAGTGGCTTTCATTTGGTGGAAATCATTTCTTTCTTGGGCAGAAGTGCCTTGCTGGAAAAGGACTATGTGGCCCAGATGCACCAAGGCTTGTCTCAGGGGAAATCCTTCTCAGAGATGATGGACAGTTTGGGTTTTTCAAGTGCTATTGTGACCCAATTATCTCTAGCTGAAGTGCATGGAAATCTTTACCTGAGTTTGGCAAAGATAGAAGAATATCTGGATAATTTGGCCAAGGTCAAGAAAAAGTTAATCGAAGTGGCGACCTATCCTCTGATTTTGCTGGGATTTCTCCTGCTAATCATGCTGGGGTTGAGAAACTATCTACTTCCTCAACTGGACAGTAGCAATATCGCCACTCAAATCATCGGCAATCTGCCACAAATATTTCTGGGACTAGTGCTGGTTTGCTCTCTATCTTTACTTTTAGCTCTCACTTTTTACAAAAGAAGTTCTAAGATGCGGGTCTTCTCGATGTTAGCGCGGATTCCCTTTCTAGGAATCTTTGTCCAGACCTATCTGACAGCCTATTACGCGCGTGAATGGGGCAATATGATTTCACAGGGAATGGAGCTGATGCAGATTTTTCAGATCATGCAGGAACAGGGTTCACAGCTCTTTAAAGAAATCGGTCAAGATCTGGCTCAAGCCCTGCAAAATGGCCGCGAATTTTCTCAAACCATAGCGACTTATCCTTTCTTTAAAAAGGAGTTGAGTCTCATCATCGAGTATGGGGAAGCCAAGTCCAAGCTGGGGAGTGAGTTGGAAATCTATGCTGAAAAAACTTGGGAAGCCTTTTTTACCCGAGTTAATCGTACCATGAATCTGGTACAGCCACTGGTTTTTATCTTTGTGGCCCTGATTATCGTTTTACTTTATGCGGCAATGCTTATGCCCATGTATCAAAATATGGAGGTAAATTTTTAAAATGAAAAAACTCATGACAAATTTAAAAAAAACCAAGGTTAAAGCTTTCACTTTGATTGAAATGTTAGTCGTCCTTTTAATCATCAGTGTTCTTCTCTTGCTCTTTGTGCCCAATTTGACCAAGCAAAAGGATGCCGTAGATGATAAAGGAAAAGCTGCTGTTGTCAAGGTCGTAGAAAGCCAGGCAGAGCTCTATAGTCTGGACAAGAATGAAGATGCTAGCCTTAGCAAATTACAAGCAGACGGTCGTATCACAGCTGAGCAAGCTAAAGCTTATAAAGACTACCATGCAAAACAAAAAACAAGTCAAACTGTTGCAGATTAAGGCCTTTACTATGCTGGAAAGTCTCTTAGTTTTGGGACTTGTGAGTATCCTTGGTTTAGGTTTGTCTGGCTCTGTCCAGTCCAGTTTTGCAGCGGTAGAGGAGCAGATTTTCTTTATGGAGTTTGAAGAACTCTATCGGGAAACGCAAAAACGCAGTGTTGCCAGTCAGCAAAAGACCAGTCTGAACTTAGATGGACAGACGATCAGCAATGGCAGTCAAAACTTGACCGTTCCTAAAGGAATTCAGGCACCATCAGGACAAAGCATTATATTTGACCGAGCTGGGGGCAATTCGTCCCTGGCTAAGGTTGAATTTCAGACCAGTAAAGGAGCGATTCGCTATCAATTATATCTAGGAAATGGAAAAATTAAACGCATTAAGGAAACAAAAAATTAGGGCAGTGATCTTACTAGAAGCAGTAGTAGCTTTGGCTGTGTTTGCCAGCATTGCAACCCTCCTTTTAGGACAAATTCAGAAAAATAGACAAGAAGAGGCAGAAATCTTGCAAAAGGAAGAAGTCTTGCGCGCGGCTAAGATGGCTCTGCAGACAGGTCAAAATCAAGTAAACATAAACGGAGTGGAGATTCAGGTGTTTTCTAGTGAAAAGGGATTGGAGGTCTACCATGGTTCAGAGAAGTTACTCGACCTTAAAGAGCAGTAAGGTAAGAGCGTTCACTCTTTTAGAATCTCTGATTGCCCTTATCGTCATTAGCGGAGGCTTGCTCCTCTTTCAGGCTATGAGTCAGCTCCTCATTTCAGAAGTTCGTTACCAGCAGCAAAGCGAGCAAAAGGAGTGGCTCTTGTTTGTGGATCAGCTGGAGGCAGAGTTAGAGCGTTCGCAGTTTGAAAAGGTAGAAGGCAATCGCCTCTACATGAAACAGGATGGTAAGGATATCTCTATAGGGAAGTCTAAATCGGATGATTTTCGAAAAACGGATACCAGCGGACGGGGTTACCAACCTATGATTTATGGACTTAAATCAGCTCAAATTACAGAGGAAAATCAATTGGTTCGCTTTCATTTCCAATTTCAAAAGGGCTTAGAAAGGGAATTTATCTATCGTGTGGAAAAAGCAAAAAGTTAAGGCAGGCGTTCTTTTATACGCGGTCACCATGGCAGCCATTTTTAGCCTTTTGTTGCAGTTTTATTTAAATCGGCAAGTCGCCCATCACAAAGACTATGCCCTAAACAAAGAAAAGTTGGCTGCTTTTGCCATGGCTAAGCGAAGTAAAGATAAGGTTGAGCAAGAAAGTGGAGAACAAGTCTTTAACTTAGGAAAAGTCAGGTATCAAAATACGAAAACAGGTTTTGCAACAAGTGTTCGTATGAATAAGGGCAATTATAAATTTCTCTTTCCTCCGCTGAAAACCCAAGAAAAGAAAACAGCTAAAAAGGAAGAGGTAGCGACTGATTCAAGCAATCAAGCAGGGAAGAAAAAATCAGAAGAAAAGCCTGAAAAGAAAGATAATTCCTAGTCAATTCAACTTCTTTGTGCTAAACTAAAAGCATGAAACATGATTTTAATCACAAAGCAGAAACTTTTGATTCGCTCAAGAATATCTTTCTTGCAAATTTGATTTGTCAAGCAGTCGAGAAACAGATTGCTCTTCTATCAGACAAGGAAATATTGGACTTTGGTGGTGGGACGGGTCTATTAGCTTTGCCCCTGGCCAAGCAGGCCAAGTCGGTTACCCTTGTGGATATCTCGGAGAAAATGCTGGAGCAAGCCCGTTTGAAAACAGAAGAGCAAGAAATCAGGAATCTTCAACTCTTGGAGCAGGATTTACTAGTAAATCCCTTGGAGCAGCAATTTGACCTGATTGTTGTCAGTCGAGTTCTTCATCATATGCCTGATCTAGATGCGACTCTTGCCATGTTTCACCATCACCTTAGGGAGAAGGGACAAGTCCTCATTGCTGATTTTGTCAAGACAGATACCAACCACCACGGCTTTGAATTGGCTGAACTGGAAAACAAGCTAGCCCAGTTTGGTTTTTCGAGCATTGACAGTCAGATCCTTTACAGTGCAGAAGGTCTTTTCCTAGGAAATTACGCAGAGCTCTTTTTAACAGTAGCCCAAAAATCACTCGCTGACTAAAGCAGTGATTTTTTCTCTTCAAATGGAAAAAAGGAGAGAAATTTGATAAGATAGGAATATGGATTTTGAAAAAATTGAACAAGCTTATACGTATTTACTAGAGAATGTCCAAGTCATCCAAAGTGATTTGGCGACCAACTTTTATGACGCCTTGGTAGAGCAAAACAGCATCTATTTGGATGGCGAGACCAAACTAGAGCAGGTCAAGGAGAACAATCAAGCCCTTAAACGCCTAGCGCTTCGAAAGGAAGAGTGGCTCAAGACCTACCAGTTTCTCTTGATGAAGGCAGGACAAACGGAACCTTTACAGGCCAATCACCAGTTTACGCCGGATGCCATTTCCCTCCTCTTGGTACTTGTTGTAGAAGAGTTGTTTGAACAAGAGGAAATTAGCATCCTCGAAATCGGTTCTGGTATGGGGATTTTGGGGGCTACTTTCTTGACTTCTCTCTCTAAAAAAGTAGATTACTTGGGAATCGAAGTGGATGACTTGCTGATTGATTTGGTAGCCAGTATGGCAGATGTGATTGGTTTGCAAGCTGGTTTTGTCCAAGGAGACGCCGTTCGTCCGCAAATGCTTAAAGAAAGCGACGTGGTCATCAGCGACTTGCCTGTTGGTTATTACCCAGACGATGCCATCGCTTCGCGCTATCAAGTGGCTTCTAGTCAAGAACATACCTATGCCCATCATCTGCTGATGGAACAAGGCCTCAAGTACCTTAAGTCAGATGGTTATGCTATTTTTCTAGCTCCTAGTGATTTATTGACCAGTCCTCAAAGTGACTTATTAAAAGGGTGGCTCAAAGACGAAGTGAGTCTGGCTGCTATCATCGCTCTGCCAGAGGATATTTTCTCAACTGCAAGCCAAGCTAAAAGTATTTTTGTCTTACAGAAGAAAAGAGACAAGGAAATAGAACCCTTTGTCTACCCTCTTACTAGCTTGCAAGATCCGTCAGTTTTGTTGACCTTTAAAGAAAATTTTCAAAATTGGAGCAAAGGTACTGAAATATAAAAGAGATTTTGTTATAATAGATGAAAACGCTTAAAAAGAGGTATCATCTTATGACAAAAACAATTGCAATCAATGCCGGAAGCTCAAGCTTGAAATGGCAACTTTATCAAATGCCAGAAGAGAAAGTTTTGGCTAAAGGCTTGATTGAACGTATTGGATTGAAAGATTCAATTTCAACAGTAAAATTTGACGGTCGTTCGGAACAACAAATTCTTGATATTGAAGACCACACACAAGCCGTTAAAATTTTATTGGATGACTTGATTCGTTTTGATATTATCAAAGGGTACGATGAGATTACAGGTGTCGGACACCGCGTCGTTGCAGGTGGTGAATATTTCAAGGAATCAACAGTTGTTGAGGGAGATGTGTTAGAAAAAGTTGAGGAATTGGGACTGTTGGCTCCTCTTCACAATCCAGCTAACGCAGCTGGAATTCGCGCATTTAAGGAATTGCTGCCAGATATTACCAGTGTTGTCGTATTTGATACCTCATTCCACACAACCATGCCAGAGAAGGCTTATCGCTACCCTCTACCAACTAAATACTACACAGACAACAAGGTTCGTAAATATGGTGCCCACGGGACAAGCCACCAGTTTGTCGCAGGAGAAGCAGCGAAACTTTTGGGCCGTCCTCTAGAAGATTTGAAATTGATTACCTGCCATATTGGTAACGGGGCTTCTATCACAGCTGTTAAGGGTGGGAAGTCTGTGGATACTTCTATGGGATTCACACCACTCGGCGGTGTGATGATGGGAACTCGTACAGGAGATATTGACCCTGCTATCATCCCTTATCTCATGCAATATACAGAGGATTTCAATACCCCTGAAGATATTAGTCGCGTTCTCAATCGTGAATCAGGGCTCATGGGAGTTTCTGGTCAGTCAAGCGATATGCGTGATGTGATTGCTGCCATGGAAGCAGGAGACCATGATGCGACTTTGGCTTATGAAATGTACGTCGATCGTATCCAAAAACATATTGGCCAATACCTTGCAGTCCTAAATGGAGCAGATGCGATTATCTTCACAGCAGGTATCGGTGAAAATGCAGCTTTGGTTCGTGAGGATGTCATTTCAGGTATCTCTTGGTTTGGTTGTGATGTGGATCCAGAAAAGAACGTCTTTGGCGTAACGGGAGACATCTCAACTGACGCAGCGAAAATCCGTGTCTTGGTTATTCCAACAGATGAAGAATTGGTGATTGCACGCGATGTTGAGCGCTTGAAAAAATAAGTAAATACACGTAAAATTTGATTGTAAAAAGAAGTTGGGAAAGAGATTTTCCGGCTTTTTTTCTGTAGAAAATGTCTAAAACCTTGCTGTTATTGGCTTTTTCAAAAAATATGGTATAATAGTAGTAATTTAATAGATGGAGTTGAGTTTTGAAGAAAAACTTTCGTGTAAAAAGAGAGAAAGATTTTAAGGCAATTTTCAAGGAAGGAACAAGTTTTGCCAATCGAAAATTTGTTGTCTACCAATTGGAAAACCAGCAAAACCATTTTCGAGTAGGACTGTCCGTCAGCAAAAAGCTGGGAAATGCAGTTACCAGAAATCAAATCAAGAGACGAATCCGGCACATTCTACAAAGTGTAAAAGGGAGTTTAGTAGAGCATGTTGATTTTGTCGTGATTGCCCGAAAAGGGGTGGAAACCTTGGAATATGCAGAGATGGAGAAAAACCTACTCCACGTATTAAAGTTATCAAAGATTTACCAGGAAGGAAATGGGAGTGAAAAAGAAACTACAGTTGACTAGTTTGTTGGGCTTGTCCTTGTTTATCATGACAGCCTGTGCAACAAATGGTACAGTTAGCGATATAACAGCAGATTCGACAGACTTTTGGAGCAAATTCGTCTATTTTTTTGCTGAAATTATCCGCTTTTTGTCCTTTGACATTAGTATCGGAGTGGGGATTATTCTCTTCACGATTTTGATCCGGACGATTCTATTACCGGTCTTTCAGACGCAGATGGTTGCCTCTAGAAAAATGCAAGAGGCTCAACCGCGCATCAAGGCTTTGCGAGAGCAATATCCGGGTCGTGATATGGAAAGTAGAACCAAGCTAGACCAAGAGATGCGCAAGGTCTATAAAGAGTTAGGGATCAAACATTCATCCTCTCTCTGGCCGATTTTAATACAAATGCCGGTTCTCTTGGCACTCTTTCAAGCCTTGAGTCGAGTAGACTTTTTGAAAACAGGTCACTTTTTATGGATTAATTTGGGAGGAGTAGATACAAGTTTTGTCCTTCCAATTTTGGCGGCAGTCTTTACCTTCTTGAGTAGCTGGTTATCGAATAAAGCTTTGTCTGAAAAAAGTGGAGCTACGACAGGGATGATGTATGGTATGCCTGTATTGATCTTTGTTTTTGCCATCTCCGCCCCAAGTGGTGTAGCCTTGTACTGGGCTGTATCCAATGCTTACCAAGTTCTGCAAACCTATTTCTTGAACAATCCTTTCAAGATTATTGCTGAAAGAGAAGCAGTGGCGCAAGCAGAAAAAGATTTAGAAGGCAAGAAGAGAAGAGCCTTGAAAAAAGCACAGAAAAAGAAAAAATAAGGAGGAATCTGGTAATGGCATTATTTACAGGTTCAACGGTTGAAGAAGCAATCCAAAAAGGATTGAAAGAATTAGACATTCCAAGAATGAAGGCCCACATCAAGGTCGTTTCGAAAGAGAAAAAAGGATTCTTAGGCTTGTTTGGTAAGAAGCCAGCTCAAGTTGATATCGAAGCCATTAGTGAAACGACAGTGATCAAAGCCAATCAGCAGGCCATTAAAGGGGTTCCAAAAGAAGTTAATGAAAAAAATGAACCCGTGAAAACAGTAAGTGAAGCAACTGTTGATTTGGGACATGTAGTTGAAGCGATTAAGAAGATTGAAGAAGAAGGTCAAGGTGTCTCTGAAGAGGTCAAGGCTGAAATTCTGAAAAATGAAAAGCACGCCAGCACGATTTTGGAAGAAACAGGCCATATTTCAATTTTAAATGAATTGGAACCAGAGGATACTGCCGAGGAAGTGGGCTCTGCTCCAGAAAAAGAAACTGAAACTCAGGAAGCAACAAGCCAATCTTTGGAAGATTTAGGCTTGAAAGTAGAACCAAGTTATGACATCGAACAAGTGGCAACTGAAGTAGCTAGCTACGTTCAAACCATTGTAGATGATATGGATGTTGAAGGGACGATTTCAAGCGACTACAATCGCCGCACCATTAATCTTCAAATTGACACTAATGAACCAGGTCGTATTATCGGCTACCACGGAAAAGTCTTGAAAGCTCTTCAACTGTTAGCGCAAAATTACCTTTATAATCGCTATTCAAGAACCTTCTACATCACGATCAATGTCAATGATTACGTTGAACACCGTGCAGAAGTCTTGCAAACCTACGCTCAAAAATTGGCGACTCGCGTTTTAGAAGAAGGACGTAGCCAACAAACTGATCCAATGTCAAATAGCGAACGCAAGATTATCCATCGCATTATTTCACGCATGGATGGCGTGACGAGTTACTCTGAAGGTGACGAGCCAAATCGCTATGTTGTCGTAGATGCAGAATAAGCAAAGCAAAATCAGGTTCATCCTGATTTTTTGCTAGGAAAGGAAAGATTCAGATATGCTGAAAGCAGTTAGAGAATACCTATCATTTACAGGAGTCCAGTACCGTAATCCTGATAAAGCTGGCGATGAAAGAGAAAAGATGTTGGAATTGCGGCAAAAAGGTCAAGAGGCTCGGAAGTCTTTCACAGAATTGGCCAAAATCTTTCAAGCTAGTCATCCAGAATGGCAACTGCAACAGACTAGTCAGTGGATGAACCAAGCGCAACGCTTGCGACCGCATTTCTGGGCCTATTTACAGAGAGATGGTCAAGTGACAGAACCTATGATGGCTCTTCGTTTGTATGGAACACCTACTAATTATGGGATTTCTTTGGAAGTCAGTTTCATCGAGCGCAAGAAAGATGAACAGACTTTAGACAAGCAAGCCAAGGTTTTAGAACTTCCAGTGGTAGAAGGAATTTATTATCTAGTCTACTCAAATGGGGAAAGTCATAAGATGGAGGCTAATGAAGAAAATCGTCGTACTTTACGAGAGAAGCTGAGAAGTCAGGAAGCCCGAAAAGTGTTGGTTAAGTCAGATGTTTCCCTCATTGAAAATCAGTCAGTAGAAGCGATATTGGAGAAGCTAGAAGAGGCTTATGCGCGCTTGCTTCCGTACTATGAAGTGACGAGGGAATAGAAAATCAAATGTGTTAGATGAACGCAAATTGTTTTATTGCTATTCTATGCATTTTTTCATATAATAGTAAAATAGGATGTGTGATTTATTAATCACCTCAAAGAGAAAGGAAATTCTATGTCAAATCTATCTGTTAATGCAATTCGTTTTCTAGGTATTGACGCCATCAACAAAGCAAACTCAGGTCACCCAGGGGTGGTTATGGGGGCTGCTCCTATGGCCTATAGCCTCTTTACAAAACAACTTCGTATCAATCCAGCTCAACCAAACTGGATCAACCGCGATCGCTTTATTCTTTCAGCAGGACACGGCTCTATGCTTCTCTATGCCCTTCTTCACCTTTCTGGTTTTGAAGATGTTAGCATGGATGAAGTCAAGAACTTCCGCCAATGGGGTTCCAAAACGCCAGGTCATCCAGAATTTGGTCATACTGCAGGGGTTGACGCGACAACTGGTCCTCTAGGACAAGGGATTTCTACTGCTACTGGTTTTGCCCAAGCAGAACGCTTCTTAGCAGCCAAATATAACCGCGAAGGTTTCAATATCTTTGACCACTATACTTACGTTATCTGTGGAGACGGAGATTTGATGGAAGGTGTCTCAAGTGAGGCGGCTTCATACGCAGGCTTGCAAAAACTTGACAAGTTGGTGGTTCTTTATGATTCAAATGACATCAACTTGGATGGTGAGACAAAGGATTCTTTCACTGAAAGTGTTCGTGATCGCTACAATGCCTACGGCTGGCATACAGCCTTGGTTGAAGATGGAACAGACTTGGAAGCTATCCATGCTGCTATCGAAACAGCTAAAGCTTCAGGCAAGCCATCTTTGATTGAAGTGAAGACTGTTATTGGATACGGTTCTCCAAACAAACAAGGAACTAATGCGGTACACGGTGCTCCTCTTGGAGCAGATGAAACTGCAGCTACTCGCCAAGCTCTCGGTTGGGACTATGAACCATTTGAAATTCCAGATCAAGTTTATGCTGATTTCAAAGAAAATGTTGCAGACCGTGGCGCATCAGCTTATCAAGCGTGGACAAAATTGGTTGCTGACTATAAAGAGGCTCATCCAGAACTGGCTGCAGAAGTAGAAGCCATCATCGACGGCCGTGACCCAGTTGAAGTGACTCCAGCAGACTTCCCAGCCTTAGAAAATGGTTTCTCTCAAGCAACTCGTAACTCGAGTCAGGATGCTTTGAACGTTGTAGCTGCCAAGTTGCCAACCTTCCTAGGTGGATCGGCTGACCTCGCTCACTCAAACATGACTTACATCAAAACGGATGGACTTCAAGATGATGCTAATCGCTTGAACCGCAACATTCAGTTTGGTGTTCGTGAATTTGCAATGGGAACGATCTTGAACGGTATGGCCCTTCACGGTGGACTTCGTGTATACGGTGGTACTTTCTTCGTCTTCTCTGACTATGTGAAAGCAGCTGTCCGCTTGTCAGCCTTGCAAGGACTTCCTGTGACTTATGTCTTTACCCACGATTCAATCGCAGTTGGTGAAGATGGTCCAACTCACGAACCAGTTGAACACTTAGCAGGTCTTCGTGCTATGCCAAATCTCAATGTTTTCCGCCCAGCAGATGCTCGTGAAACTCAAGCAGCTTGGTACCTTGCCGTGACAAGCGAAAAAACACCAACTGCCCTTGTCTTGACACGTCAAAACTTGACTGTCGAAGAGGGAACAGACTTTGACAAAGTTGCGAAAGGTGCCTATGTTGTCTATGAAACTGCAGCAGACTTTGATACGATCTTGATTGCAACAGGTTCAGAGGTGAATTTGGCGGTCGCAGCTGCCAAAGAATTGGCTAGCCAAGGTGCAAAAGTCCGTGTAGTCAGCATGCCATCAACAGATGTCTTTGACGCACAAGATGCAGCTTACAAGGAAGAAATCCTTCCAAATGCAGTTCGTCGTCGTGTTGCAGTCGAAATGGGAGCAACCCAAAACTGGTACAAATATGTTGGTCTTGATGGTGCCGTTCTCGGTATTGATACCTTTGGAGCATCTGCCCCAGCACCAAAAGTATTGGCAGAGTACGGATTTACAGTTGAAAATCTAGTCAAAGTCGTTCAAAACTTGAAATAATCACAAAAATCAGAGTGAAAACTCTGATTTTTTATAACCATAAAAACAATGTACAACCTTGTAAAAGTAGCTGAAATTTGATATAGTAGTCCTATGTAAAATACAAAGGAGAAAACAATGAATCCAAATATTACTTTCTTAATCATGCTTGTAGGTATGTTTGCCTTGATGTTCTTTATGCAACGTTCTCAAAAGAAACAAGCACAAAAGCGTATGGAAAGCTTGAACAAGCTTCAAAAAGGCTATGAAGTCATTACAATTGGTGGGCTTTACGGAACAGTGGATGAAGTAGATACTGAGAAAGGTACAATCGTACTGGATGTAGATGGGGTTTATTTGACCTTTGAATTGGCTGCGATTAAGACCGTTTTGCCACTCAAAGAAGCTGTGACACCAGAAGGAACAGTTGTTGACGAAGGCGGAGCAATCGAAGAATAAAACGGGACCTGTCACTCCCGTTTTTCTATGAGACAAGAGGAAAAGGGATGAAAAAAATAGTATTTGTTTGCTTAGGAAATATTTGCCGAAGTCCCATGGCAGAGTTTGTGATGAAGTCCATGACGAGCGCTTACCAAGTCGAGAGTCGTGCAACGTCATCATGGGAACATGGCAATCCGATTCATAAGGGAACGCAAGGAATTTTCCAGCAATATCAGATCCCGTATGACAAAGATAAAACATCGCTTCAGATTGGCAGAGAAGACTTTGAATCGTTTGATTACATTATCGGTATGGATGCTTCAAACGTTTCAGATCTGCGTCACATGTGTCCTCAGGAACTACAGTACAAAATTTACTCTTTTGCATCTGAAAGTGTCCCAGATCCTTGGTATACAGGAGATTTTGAGGAAACCTATACTCGTATCACAAGTGGATGTCAAAGCTGGCTAGATCGATTAGAAAATGAGAGTGACAATGGAAAAGCTTAAACAATTTTATGAGAAGTGTAGAGTTTACCTAACTCGTCCTAGGTTAGAGCTCATTGCAGTGGTCGTAATGGTACTCTGTGCTCTTTCGGTATTTCTGCTAAATACGCCTAAAAAAGGTGTCTTGACACTTGATGGTGGAGCACTTGTTTATGATGGCACCTTGGTACGAGGGAAAATGAATGGTCAAGGAACCTTGACCTTTGAAAATGGAGACCAATATACAGGTGATTTCAATAATGGAGCCTTTAATGGAAAAGGGACTTTCCAATCAAAAGATGGCTGGAAATATGAGGGTGATTTTGTAAACGGTCAGGCTGAAGGTCAAGGGAAGTTGACTACAGAGCAAGAAGTTGTTTATGAAGGGACCTTTAAACAAGGCGTTTTTCAGCAAAAACAGTAGTCTCCAAGTTAGGAGACTATTTTTCAAAACCAGAAAGAAAACGCTTTCTGTGCTTAGGTTCGATAACTAACTATCAACTAGAAAAAACTTTGTGAAATAAAAAAATTTTTTCCATAATTTCACAATCGTCCAGACAAAACTCTATTGCATAGGGATATTGAGAAAAAAATCACAATCTTAGAAAAATTCTTTGTGAAATGCTTATGAAACTGTTTACAAAGCATAAAAAAAGAGTTATAATAAACTTGTGAAAAAATTAACAAAGGATAACATCCTTAAAGGCTATGGAGGATAATATGGCTGATAAAAAAACAGTAACACCAGAGGAAAAACAACTTGCTGCTGAAAAGCATGTCGATGGTCTCGTGAAAAAAGCTTTGGTTGCGCTTGATGAAATGCGCAAGTTGAACCAAGAGCAAGTTGACTATATCGTGGCAAAAGCTTCGGTTGCAGCACTTGACGCACATGGTATCCTTGCACAACACGCAGTTGAAGAAACTGGTCGTGGGGTATTTGAAGACAAGGCAACAAAAAACCTATTTGCCTGCGAACACGTAGTGAACAATATGCGTGGAGTTAAAACAGTTGGAGTTATTGAAGATGATCCAATTACAGGTTTGACAAAGATTGCGGAACCTGTAGGGGTAATCTGTGGTGTCACTCCGACAACAAACCCAACTTCAACAGCGATTTTCAAATCACTCATTGCTTTGAAAACACGTAACCCAATCGTTTTTGCCTTCCACCCATCTGCTCAAGAATCATCAGCTCACGCAGCACAAATCGTTCGCGATGCAGCGATTGCAGCTGGTGCTCCTGAAAACTGTGTTCAATGGATTACAAAGCCATCTATGGAAGCAACCGGAGCGCTAATGAACCACGAAGGTGTTGCAACTATTCTTGCAACTGGTGGGAATGCTATGGTTAAAGCTGCATACTCATGTGGAAAACCAGCTCTTGGGGTAGGTGCCGGAAACGTTCCTGCCTATGTAGAAAAATCTGCTGACCTTCGTCAAGCTGCTCATGACATCGTTATGTCTAAATCATTTGATAATGGGATGGTCTGTGCATCAGAACAAGCGGTTATCATTGATAAAGAAGTGTATGATGAATTTGTAGAAGAATTCAAATCATATCACACTTACTTTGTAAACAAGAAAGAAAAAGCACTTCTTGAAGAATTCTGTTTCGGTGTGAAAGCAAACAGCAAAAACTGTGCTGGTGCTAAACTAAATGCAAACATTGTTGGTAAACCAGCAGCATGGATTGCTGAACAAGCAGGATTTAGTGTTCCAGAAGGAACAAACATCTTGGCTGCAGAATGTGCAGAAGTAGGACCGAAAGAACCATTGACTCGTGAGAAATTGTCACCAGTAATTGCTGTCCTAAAAGCTGAAGATACAGAAGACGGTCTTACAAAAGCTCGTCAAATGGTTGAGTTTAACGGACTTGGTCACTCAGCAGCCATCCATACAAAAGACGAAGCTCTCGCTAAACGCTTTGGTACAGAAATCAAAGCAATGCGTATTATCTGGAACTCTCCATCTACTTTCGGTGGTATCGGTGACGTATACAATGCCTTCATTCCATCATTGACACTTGGATGTGGTTCATATGGACACAACTCAGTCGGTGATAACGTAAGTGCGATCAACCTTCTAAACATCAAGAAAGTAGGGAAACGTAGAAATAATATGCAGTGGTTTAAAGTTCCTTCAAAAATTTACTTCGAACGCAACTCTATCCAATACCTTCAAACATGTGAAGATATTGAACGCGTTATGATTGTTACAGACAAATCGATCGAAAAACTTGGCTTTGTTCAACGTGTTATTGATCAATTGAACGCACGTAGCAACCGTGTAACTATCCAAGTCTTCTCAGATGTTGAACCAGATCCAGACATCACAACTGTAGAACGTGGTGCTGAAGTGATGAAAGCATTTGAACCAGATACAATTATCGCTCTTGGTGGTGGTTCTCCAATGGACGCGGCCAAAGTAATGTGGCTCTTCTACGAACAACCAGAAATCGACTTCCGTGACTTGGTTCAAAAATTCATGGATATCCGTAAACGTGCCTTCCGCTTCCCATCACTTGGTAAGAAAGCGAAGTACATCGGTATCCCAACAACTTCAGGTACAGGTTCAGAAGTAACACCATTTGCCGTTATCTCTGATAAGAAAAACAACCGCAAATACCCATTGGCTGACTACTCATTGACACCAACTATTGCCATTGTTGACCCTGCTTTGGTTGAGTCAGTTCCAGACTTCATCGCTGCGGATACAGGTATGGACGTCTTGACTCACGCGACTGAAGCTTACACTTCAAACTTTGCTAACGACTACACAGACGGTATCGCCCTTCAAACAATCAAACTTGTCTTTGAATGGTTGGAAAAATCAGTTAAGACAGCTGACCCAGAAGCTCGTGAAAAAATGCATAATGCTTCTACAATGGCAGGTATGGCCTTCGCCAATGCCTTCCTTGGTATGAGCCACTCAATGGCCCACAAGATCGGTGCGGTTCACCATACTGTTCACGGACGTACAAACGCTATCTTGCTTCCATACGTTATCCGTTACAACGGAACTCGTCCATCTAAGACTACTACATGGCCTAAATACAACTACTGGAAAGCTGATGAGAAATTCCAAGACATCGCGAAAATGCTTGGCTTGCCTCACTCAACTCCAGAAGAAGCAGTTGAAGCATACGCTAAAGCAGTTTACGAACTTGGTGTTGCAGTAGGTATCAAGATGAACTTCAAGGATCAAGGAATTGATGAAAAAGCTTGGAAAGACAGCTTGCATGAAATTGCCTTGCTTGCTTATGAAGATCAATGTTCACCTGCTAACCCACGCTTGCCAATGGTAGCTGACATGGAAGAAATCATGGCAGATGCTTACTATGGTTATGCAGAACGTCCAGGACGTCGTAAATAATCGTTTATCAGCCTAGAGACAGGAATTATCCTGTCTCTTTTTTGTAAACTCTGAAAGAGTTGAAATTGTAGTTTCACCTTGATAATGAAGAGAATATGCAGATATTATAAAAGATTCTAGAGATATGCTTTGGAAATAAAAGAATGGATGAATAAAAAGGGGGAGAAAAAGTAGAAAAGCAGGAGAGAAAATCAACGCCCGTACTTGCAATTAAACTCAAATAGTTATATAATAGTTTTGTTGAAAGGTGATTTGTAGTGATTCAAGTTACTCTTTTCACAATAAAATTTTCATGATTTTCATAAGGAGGAAATCACTAATGGTAGTTAAAGTTGGTATTAACGGTTTCGGACGTATCGGTCGTCTTGCTTTCCGCCGTATCCAAAACGTAGAAGGTGTTGAAGTTACTCGCATCAACGACCTTACAGATCCAGTTATGCTTGCACACTTGTTGAAATACGACACAACTCAAGGTCGTTTCGACGGTACTGTAGAAGTTAAAGAAGGTGGATTCGAAGTTAACGGTAAATTCGTTAAAGTTTCTGCTGAACGTGATCCAGAACAAATCGACTGGGCTACTGACGGTGTAGAAATCGTTCTTGAAGCAACTGGTTTCTTTGCTAAGAAAGATGCAGCTGAAAAACACCTTAAAGGTGGAGCTAAGAAAGTTGTTATCACTGCTCCTGGTGGAAACGATGTTAAAACAATCGTATTCAACACTAACCACGACGTTCTTGACGGTACTGAAACAGTTATCTCAGGTGCTTCATGTACTACAAACTGCTTGGCTCCAATGGCTAAAGCTCTTCAAGACAACTTCGGTGTTGTAGAAGGATTGATGACTACTATCCACGCTTACACTGGTGACCAAATGATCCTTGACGGACCACACCGTGGTGGTGACCTTCGCCGTGCTCGCGCTGGCGCTGCAAACATCGTTCCTAACTCAACTGGTGCTGCTAAAGCTATCGGTCTTGTAATCCCAGAATTGAACGGTAAACTTGACGGATCTGCACAACGTGTTCCAACTCCAACTGGATCAGTTACTGAATTGGTAGCAGTTCTTGAAAAGAACGTTACTGTTGATGAAGTGAACGCAGCTATGAAAGCAGCTTCAAACGAATCATACGGTTACACAGAAGATCCAATCGTATCTTCAGATATCGTAGGTATGTCTTACGGTTCATTGTTTGACGCAACTCAAACTAAAGTTCTTGACGTTGACGGTAAACAATTGGTTAAAGTTGTATCATGGTACGACAACGAAATGTCATACACTGCACAACTTGTACGTACTCTTGAATACTTTGCAAAAATCGCTAAATAATTCTTGAGTCGATAAAAGCAAGGCCTTCTGGTCTTGCTTTTTTGTATAGAAAAATGGATGATAGTGTCATCCATTTTGTTTTAATTCTGTTTCGAAAGTATCTGAGAGGGCAGTAAAACTCAATTGTTCTAAGGTGAGTGGATGAGTAAAGGAAAGTCGGAAGGCATGGAGCATGAGCCTGCTTACTTTTGAACTAGAGTTATAGAGAGGATCGCCCAGAATAGGGTGCTTATGATGAGAGAGGTGAATACGGATTTGATGTGTTCGACCGGTCTTTAGTTTGCAACGGACAAGGGTAGTCTGATTTGGAAATTGCTTTAGTCGGCTTACCTGAGTTTCGGCATGTTGCCCACTTTTGGGATCTACCACTCGTTTTCTGCGATCGTGTCGATCACGACCAATTTTATCTCGAAAGACAAGTTCTTTACTCTCTACTCGCCCTTCTATAAGTGCCCAGTACTCACGAGCGATTTCCTTTTTTTCCAACAAACGATTGAGGATGGGTAAGATAAAAGGATTTTTAGCAAAAAGTGCTAAACCGCTTGTTTCCATATCCAAGCGATGAACGACATAGCAGGTTTGACCAACGTAGGCAGAGACATGGTTGAGAAGGGCAATTTCACCAGGTTGATTTCCGTGAGTTTTCATGCCTTCGGGCTTGTTGACGATAATGAGATGTTGGTCTTGATAAACCTCTTGAACGAGGTCTGAATTGCCCCAAAGGATTTCTTTTGGGGGATAATCTTCCTCGTCAAAAGTCAACTGGCAAATGTCCCCTGGTTTGACCATCTCGTTCCAGTGAACTTCTTCGTAATTAATTAAGATGTTCTTCTTTATTCTCAAAAAATGGCGGATTTTTCTAGGGATGAGGAGTTGTTCCTCTAGGAATTGTTTGACCGTCATTTGAGGCAAGGATTCGGGTAATGTAAATGTGAATTGCATACAGATATTGTAACAAAAAAAGCCTTATTTGGATAGGGAGTAGCTAAATTCTTGAGTTCCTATGGTGAAGATGATAAAATAAACGCATGAAATTAGATAGATTATTTGAGAAGTTTCTTTCTCTCTTTAAAAAAGAAACGAATGAATCAGCGGAGTCTGATTCGACAAGCATGCGTCGTTCGCGGAGCGATAGAAAAAAATTGTCCCAAGTAGGCCCAATTCGGAAATTTTGGCGCCGTTATCATCTGACAAAAATCGTCATCATATTAGGGTTAAGTGCAGGTTTGCTAGTAGGAACCTACCTATTTGCGATATCCAAGTCGACCAATGTCAATGACTTGCAAAATGCCTTGAAAACGCGAACTCTGATTTTTGACCGCGAAGAAAAAGAGGCAGGAGCCCTATCAGGTCAAAAAGGAACCTATGTTGAACTGACAGATATCAGTAAAGACTTGCAGAATGCTGTTGTTGCGACAGAGGACCGTTCCTTTTATAAAAATGATGGGATTAACTACGGTCGTTTCTTTCTAGCCATCCTTACCGCGGGTCGTTCTGGAGGGGGCTCCACCATCACTCAACAGTTGGCGAAAAATGCCTATCTTTCCCAGGACCAGACCGTTGAACGGAAGGCCAAGGAGTTTTTCCTTGCCTTAGAGTTGACCAAGAAATACAGCAAGGAGCAAATCCTTACTATGTACCTCAATAACGCCTACTTCGGAAATGGGGTATGGGGTGTTGAAGATGCAAGTAAGAAATATTTCGGTGTATCGGCTTCACAACTAACGCTTGATCAGGCGGCGACTCTAGCAGGGATGCTCAAGGGACCAGAATTGTATAATCCATTAAATTCTGTTGAGACTTCGACCAACCGTAGGGATACTGTTTTGCAAAATATGGTTGCAGCGGGCTATATTGATAAAAATAAAGAGATCGAAGCGGCTGGAGTAGATATGGCTTCTCAACTGCAAGATAAGTATGAAGGCAAGGTTTCGGATTATCGTTACCCGTCCTATTTTGATGCAGTTGTCAACGAAGCAGTTTCCAAGTACAATCTTACAGAAGAAGAGATTGTCAACAACGGCTATCGAATTTACACAGAGCTTGACCAAAACTACCAAGCAAACATGCAGGTTATTTACGAAAACACTTCGCTATTTCCAACAGCAGAAGACGGAACACATGCCGAATCAGGTAGTGTCGCTCTAGAACCCAAGACTGGTGGAGTGCGTGGAGTTGTTGGTCGTGTAGCTGGTGATGACAAACCAGGCTTTCGCAATTTCAACTATGCCACTCAGTCTAAGCGTAGCCCAGGCTCAACCATTAAACCTTTGGTCGTTTACACTCCAGCTGTGGAAGCAGGGTGGGCCTTGAACAAGCAACTGGATAATCATACGATGCAGTACAACAGTTATCAAGTAGACAACTATGCAGGTATTAAGACATCTCCAGAAGTACCTATGTATCAGGCTTTGGCAGAATCACTCAACCTACCAGCAGTTGCGACTGTAAATGAATTAGGTATTGACAAAGCTTTTGACGCTGGGGAGAGATTTGGTCTGAATATGGAAAAAGTTGACCGAGTTCTTGGAGTTGCTCTTGGTGGAGGTGTGGAAACGAATCCTCTCCAGATGGCGCAAGCCTATGCAGCCTTTGCTAACGAAGGTCTGATGCCTGATGCGCATTTTATCACTCGTATCGAAAATGCCAGTGGTCAGGTCATCAAGAGTCATAAAAACTCTCAAAAACGAGTGATTGATAAGTCGGTAGCCGATAAAATGACTAGTATGATGCTAGGAACATTTACTAATGGGACAGGGATTAGTTCATCGCCAGCAGATTATGTTATGGCAGGGAAGACAGGTACTACTGAGGCTGTTTTCAATCCGGAATATACCAGTGACCAGTGGGTGATTGGTTATACTCCAGATGTGGTAATTAGCCACTGGCTTGGCTTCCCAACGACAGATGAGAACCATTATCTAGCAGGTTCGACCTCTAATGGCGCTGCCCATGTCTTTAGAAGCATGGCCAACACCATCTTGCCTTACACTCCTGGCAGCACCTTTACGGTTGAGAATGCCTATAAGCAAAATGGTATTGAACCAGAAAATACTAAGCAGCAAGTCGTTGAAAATGAAACAAATCAGACGGAAGATCCGCTAGGAGATATTCGTAGTCGTGCTCAAAATCTTGTAGATGAAGCAGGCCGGGCAATTTCAGAAGCCAAGATAAAAGAAAAAGCCCAGACAATATGGGACTCAATCCTCAATCTATTTCGCTAAGAGGCTTGTCAAAGCCTAGGTTTCTTGTTATAATAGATAAGATGGAGGCGTTATGGCACTAAAAAAAGCAAGCCTAGCATGTGCAGTTTGCGGTTCAAGAAATTACTCAATCAAAATTAGTGGGAACCCCAAGCCAACACGACTAGAAGTAAATAAATTTTGTAAACATTGTGGAAAATATACGACACATAGAGAAACGAGATAGGAGAGAACGATGGGTTTTATTAAGGATATTTTTAAACTTCTTAAAGAAACAACTTGGCCAACTCGCAAAGAAAGCTGGAGAGATTTTCGCTCTATTATGGAATATACAGCCTTCTTTGTGGTCATCATTTACATTTTTGACCAGTTGATTGTATCAGGTTTGATTCGATTTATTAACATTTTTTAGAAGAAAAGTGGAGAAGTTCTGCTAACTTTCTTCTATATATGTATGAAAGGAAATATCATGGATAGTTTTGACAAGGGATGGTTTGTTCTACAAACTTATTCTGGCTATGAAAATAAGGTAAAAGAAAATCTATTGCAACGTGCGCAAACGTATAACATGTTGGATAATATTCTACGCGTTGAGATTCCAACACAAACTGTGCAAGTTGAGAAAAATGGAAAGAAAAAAGAAATTGAAGAGAATCGCTTTCCGGGTTATGTCCTTGTAGAAATGGTCATGACAGATGAAGCATGGTTCGTTGTTCGAAACACACCTAACGTAACAGGATTCGTCGGGTCACACGGTAACAGATCAAAACCAACTCCACTTTTGGAACAAGAAATCCGTGATATTCTGGTTTCCATGGGACAAACTGTTCAGGAGTTCGACATTGATGTTGAAGTTGGTCAAACCGTCCGAATCATTGATGGTGCTTTTGCAGACTACACAGGTAAAATTACTGAAATTGATAACAACAAAGTGAAGATGATGATTTCTATGTTTGGTAATGACACGATTGCAGAAGTGAATCTCAACCAAATTGCAGAATTATAACCCCCGAGAGGCTATGCCTCTCTTTTTATGTGCCGTTGAGGACGGAAGAAGTATAGAATAGAGGGAATAGCCC
>CAJNDG010000007.1:0-5227 GCA_905221465.1 bacterium
AGCTAAGCGACTTCCATATCTCACAGGGGGCAACCCCCAACTACTTCCGGCGTTCTAGGGCTTAACTGCTGTGTTCGGCATGGGTACAGGTGTATCTCCTAGGCTATCGTCACTTAACTCTGAGTAATACCTACTCAAAATTGAATATCTATCAAATCTCAAGAAAACCTCACACTTCGTATTCTCAGTTACTTTGGATAAGTCCTCGAGCTATTAGTATTAGTCCGCTACATGTGTCGCCACACTTCCACTTCTAACCTATCTACCTGATCATCTCTCAGGGCTCTTACTGATATAAAATCATGGGAAATCTCATCTTGAGGTGGGTTTCACACTTAGATGCTTTCAGCGTTTATCCCTTCCCTACATAGCTACCCAGCGATGCCTTTGGCAAGACAACTGGTACACCAGCGGTAAGTCCACTCTGGTCCTCTCGTACTAGGAGCAGATCCTCTCAAATTTCCTACGCCCGCGACGGATAGGGACCGAACTGTCTCACGACGTTCTGAACCCAGCTCGCGTGCCGCTTTAATGGGCGAACAGCCCAACCCTTGGGACCGACTACAGCCCCAGGATGCGACGAGCCGACATCGAGGTGCCAAACCTCCCCGTCGATGTGAACTCTTGGGGGAGATAAGCCTGTTATCCCCAGGGTAGCTTTTATCCGTTGAGCGATGGCCCTTCCATACGGAACCACCGGATCACTAAGCCCGACTTTCGTCCCTGCTCGAGTTGTAGCTCTCGCAGTCAAGCTCCCTTATACCTTTACACTCTGCGAATGATTTCCAACCATTCTGAGGGAACCTTTGGGCGCCTCCGTTACCTTTTAGGAGGCGACCGCCCCAGTCAAACTGCCCGTCAGACACTGTCTCCGATAGGGATAACCTATCCGGGTTAGAGTGGCCATAACACAAGGGTAGTATCCCAACAACGTCTCCTTCGAAACTGGCGTCCCGATCTCATAGACTCCTACCTATCCTGTACATGTGGTACAGACACTCAATATCAAACTGCAGTAAAGCTCCATGGGGTCTTTCCGTCCTGTCGCGGGTAACCTGCATCTTCACAGGTACTAAAATTTCACCGAGTCTCTCGTTGAGACAGTGCCCAAATCATTACGCCTTTCGTGCGGGTCGGAACTTACCCGACAAGGAATTTCGCTACCTTAGGACCGTTATAGTTACGGCCGCCGTTTACTGGGGCTTCAATTCATACCTTCGGATTACTCCTAAGCACTCCTCTTAACCTTCCAGCACCGGGCAGGCGTCACCCCCTATACATCATCTTACGATTTAGCAGAGAGCTGTGTTTTTGATAAACAGTTGCTTGGGCCTATTCACTGCGGCTGACCTAAAGTCAGCACCCCTTCTCCCGAAGTTACGGGGTCATTTTGCCGAGTTCCTTAACGAGAGTTCTCTCGCTCACCTGAGGCTACTCGCCTCGACTACCTGTGTCGGTTTGCGGTACGGGTAGAGTATGTTTAAACGCTAGAAGCTTTTCTTGGCAGTGTGACGTCACTAACTTCGCTACTAAACTTCGCTCCCCATCACAGCTCAATGTTATAGATATAAGCATTTGACTCACATCACACCTCACTGCTTAGACAGACACTTCCATTCGTCTGCTTTAGTTAGCCTACTGCGTCCCTCCATCACTACATACTCTAGTACAGGAATATCAACCTGTTGTCCATCGGATACACCTTTCGGTCTCTCCTTAGGTCCCGACTAACCCAGGGCGGACGAGCCTTCCCCTGGAAACCTTAGTCTTACGGTGGACAGGATTCTCACCTGTCTTTCGCTACTCATACCGGCATTCTCACTTCTATGCGTTCCAGCACTCCTCACGGTATACCTTCATCACACATAGAACGCTCTCCTACCATACCTATAAAGGTATCCACAGCTTCGGTAAATTGTTTTAGCCCCGGTACATTTTCGGCGCAGGGTCACTCGACTAGTGAGCTATTACGCACTCTTTGAATGAATAGCTGCTTCTAAGCTAACATCCTAGTTGTCTGTGCAACCCCACATCCTTTTCCACTTAACAATTATTTTGGGACCTTAGCTGGTGGTCTGGGCTGTTTCCCTTTCGACTACGGATCTTAGCACTCGCAGTCTGACTGCCGACCATAATTCATTGGCATTCGGAGTTTATCTGAGATTGGTAATCCGGGATGGACCCCTCACCCAAACAGTGCTCTACCTCCAAGAATCTTTATGTCGACGCTAGCCCTAAAGCTATTTCGGAGAGAACCAGCTATCTCCAAGTTCGTTTGGAATTTCTCCGCTACCCACAAGTCATCCAAGCACTTTTCAACGTGCCCTGGTTCGGTCCTCCAGTGCGTCTTACCGCACCTTCAACCTGCTCATGGGTAGGTCACATGGTTTCGGGTCTACGACATGATACTAAAGCGCCCTATTCAGACTCGGTTTCCCTGCGGCTCCGTCTCTTCAACTTAACCTCGCATCATATCGTAACTCGCCGGTTCATTCTACAAAAGGCACGCTCTCACCCATTAACGGGCTCGAACTTGTTGTAGGCACACGGTTTCAGGTTCTATTTCACTCCCCTCCCGGGGTGCTTTTCACCTTTCCCTCACGGTACTGGTTCACTATCGGTCACTAGGGAGTATTTAGGGTTGGGAGATGGTCCTCCCAGATTCCGACGGGATTTCACGTGTCCCGCCGTACTCAGGATACTGCTAGGTACAAAGACTATTTTAAATACGAGGCTATTACTCTCTTTGGCTGATCTTCCCAAATCATTCTTCTATAATCTTTGAGTCCACATTGCAGTCCTACAACCCCGAAGAGTAAACTCTTCGGTTTGCCCTCCTGCCGTTTCGCTCGCCGCTACTAAGGCAATCGCTTTTGCTTTCTCTTCCTGCAGCTACTTAGATGTTTCAGTTCACTGCGTCTTCCTCCTCACATCCTTAACAGATGCGGGTAACAGGTAGTACCTGTTGGGTTCCCCCATTCGGAAATCCCTGGATCATCGCTTACTTACAGCTACCCAAGGCATATCGTCGTTTGTCACGTCCTTCTTCGGCTCCTAGTGCCAAGGCATCCACCGTGCGCCCTTATTAACTTAACCTTATTTTCTGACCTTTCAGTCATAAACTCTTTTAATACTACAGCGTTTCGGTTTATTTTCTTGTTACTATTTGATATAGATATTCAATTTTCAATGTGCATTACTTGGTGATCTCTCACCAATGGAGCCTAGCGGGATCGAACCGCTGACCTCCTGCGTGCAAAGCAGGCGCTCTCCCAGCTGAGCTAAGGCCCCACAAGACCTCTCAAGACTAAACAAGACCAATGTGCAGTTCCTTATCCTTAGAAAGGAGGTGATCCAGCCGCACCTTCCGATACGGCTACCTTGTTACGACTTCACCCCAATCATCTATCCCACCTTAGGCGGCTGGCTCCTAAAAGGTTACCTCACCGACTTCGGGTGTTACAAACTCTCGTGGTGTGACGGGCGGTGTGTACAAGGCCCGGGAACGTATTCACCGCGGCGTGCTGATCCGCGATTACTAGCGATTCCGACTTCATGTAGGCGAGTTGCAGCCTACAATCCGAACTGAGACTGGCTTTAAGAGATTAGCTTGCCGTCACCGGCTTGCGACTCGTTGTACCAGCCATTGTAGCACGTGTGTAGCCCAGGTCATAAGGGGCATGATGATTTGACGTCATCCCCACCTTCCTCCGGTTTATTACCGGCAGTCTCGCTAGAGTGCCCAACTGAATGATGGCAACTAACAATAGGGGTTGCGCTCGTTGCGGGACTTAACCCAACATCTCACGACACGAGCTGACGACAACCATGCACCACCTGTCACCTCTGTCCCGAAGGAAAACTCTATCTCTAGAGCGGTCAGAGGGATGTCAAGACCTGGTAAGGTTCTTCGCGTTGCTTCGAATTAAACCACATGCTCCACCGCTTGTGCGGGCCCCCGTCAATTCCTTTGAGTTTCAACCTTGCGGTCGTACTCCCCAGGCGGAGTGCTTAATGCGTTAGCTGCGGCACTAAACCCCGGAAAGGGTCTAACACCTAGCACTCATCGTTTACGGCGTGGACTACCAGGGTATCTAATCCTGTTTGCTCCCCACGCTTTCGAGCCTCAGCGTCAGTTACAAGCCAGAGAGCCGCTTTCGCCACCGGTGTTCCTCCATATATCTACGCATTTCACCGCTACACATGGAATTCCACTCTCCCCTCTTGCACTCAAGTTAAACAGTTTCCAAAGCGTACTATGGTTAAGCCACAGCCTTTAACTTCAGACTTATCTAACCGCCTGCGCTCGCTTTACGCCCAATAAATCCGGACAACGCTCGGGACCTACGTATTACCGCGGCTGCTGGCACGTAGTTAGCCGTCCCTTTCTGGTAAGATACCGTCACAGTGTGAACTTTCCACTCTCACACTCGTTCTTCTCTTACAACAGAGCTTTACGATCCGAAAACCTTCTTCACTCACGCGGCGTTGCTCGGTCAGACTTCCGTCCATTGCCGAAGATTCCCTACTGCTGCCTCCCGTAGGAGTCTGGGCCGTGTCTCAGTCCCAGTGTGGCCGATCACCCTCTCAGGTCGGCTATGTATCGTCGCCTTGGTGAGCCGTTACCTCACCAACTAGCTAATACAACGCAGGTCCATCTGGTAGTGATGCAATTGCACCTTTTAAGCAAATGTCATGCAACATCTACTATTATGCGGTATTAGCTATCGTTTCCAATAGTTATCCCCCGCTACCAGGCAGGTTACCTACGCGTTACTCACCCGTTCGCAACTCATCCAGAGAAGCAAGCTCCTCCTTCAGCGTTCTACTTGCATGTATTAGGCACGCCGCCAGCGTTCGTCCTGAGCCAGGATCAAACTCTCATTAAAAGTTTGAGTTCTCACTCATTTCTGTCACTGACAGATTTATTGTTTTTTTCATTGTTCAGTACTATAACCTTAGTTATAGTGCCCTGCACATTGGTTCGTCTTGTTCAGTTTTCAAAGGTCTTTGTCACTCATTCTCTCTCGAGCGACAACTATATTAGTATATCACAGCTAGCTCTCTCTGTCAACAGATTTTTTTAACTTTTTTCAAGTTTTTTTAGCCACAATACACCATAGTCCGTACGGGATTCGAACCCGTGTTACCGCCGTGAAAAGGCGGTGTCTTAACCCCTTGACCAACGGACCTGAGCTTTTCGACTCTTTCTATTATACCTACTTTT
>CAJNDG010000008.1:0-1367 GCA_905221465.1 bacterium
CTTACGGACGCGGATTGGCTCGAACTTACTGAAGCGGATTCACTTGCACTTGCAGATGCTGACTGGCTGGAGCTTACTGAGGCAGACTGGCTCGCGCTCGCTGAAGCGTATTGGCTTGAGCTTACCGATGCTGATTGGCTTGCGCTCGCTGAGGCTGATTCACTCGCGCTTACTGAGGCGGATTGACTAGCGCTCGCTGAAGCGGATTGGCTCGAACTTACCGATGCAGACTGACTCGAGCTCACTGAAGCGGATTGGCTGGCGCTCACTGAAGCGGATTCGCTGGAGCTTACCGAAGCAGACTGACTTGAGCTTACAGACGCTGATTGACTCGAGCTGGCTGAGGCTGATTGGCTTGAGCTGACTGAGGCTGATTGGCTTGCGCTCGCTGAGGCTGATTCACTCGCGCTTACAGATGCTGACTCACTTGCGCTCACTGAGGCTGATTGACTTGCGCTCGCTGAAGTTGACTGACTCGAACTTGCAGATGCCGATTGGCTTGAGCTGACTGAGGCAGATTCACTCGCACTTACCGATGCTGACTGGCTAGAGCTTGCTGAAGCGGATTGGCTGGCGCTCAATGAAGCGGACTGGCTTGCGCTCGCTGAAGCTGACTGACTCGAACTTGCAGATGCCGATTGGCTTGAGCTGACTGAGGCAGATTCACTCGCACTTACCGATGCTGACTGGCTCGCACTCACTGATCCGGATTCGCTTGTGCTTACGGAAGCCGATTCGCTTGCGCTTACGGAAGCGGATTGGCTAGCACTCGCTGAAGCGGATTGACTGGAGCTTACAGACGCAGACTGACTCGAGCTTACTGAGGCGGACTCACTCGCACTCACCGATGCGGACTGGCTTGCGCTGGCTGAGGCAGATTGGCTGGAGCTCACTGACGCTGATTGACTTGCACTTGCCGATACAGACTCACTTGCGCTTACTGAGGCTGACTGGCTAGCGCTCAATGAAGCGGACTCACTTGCGCTTACTGAAGCGGATTGACTGGAGCTTACTGAAGCAGACTCACTCAAACTCACTGAGGCTGATTGACTTGCACTCACCGATGCTGACTCACTCGAACTTACTGAGGCCGATTGGCTGGCGCTCAATGAAGCGGACTGGCTAGCGCTCAATGAAGCGGACTGACTCGAACTTGCTGAGGCGGATTGGCTGGCACTCGCTGAAGCGGACTCACTGGCGCTCACTGAAGCTGACTGGCTGGAGCTTGCCAACGCGGATTGGCTTGAGCTTACAGAGGCAGATTCACTCGCACTTACCGATGCTGACTCACTTGCGCTCGCTGAAGCGGATTGGCTCGAACTTGCAGATGCAGACTGACTCGAGCTTACGGACGCGGATTGGCTCGA
>CAJNDG010000009.1:0-558 GCA_905221465.1 bacterium
ACATCAGCAACACTTGAGTTTACGAAAGAATTGACTGGTCGTACTTTGGTTGATGGTGAGTTCCAATTTGAATTGTACAAAGATGGACAAAAAATTGATACAAAAACAAACCAAGGTGGAAAAGTAACATTTAATGCAATCAACTATGATGCAGAAGGTGAGTATACTTATACTGTAAAAGAAGTGAGTGCCGGAGCAACTGGTATTACTTACGATACAGAAAAGACTGCGGTGGTAAAAGTAACCAAAGATGCAGCAACCAACACTTTGAAGGCAGCTGTTAAATATCCAGCAGGTAGTGTCTTCAAGAATAGCTTCAAAGCACCAGCGGTAAAAGCTACGATTGAAGCAACTAAGAAACTTGAAGGTAAAGAACTTGCGGCTGACGCTTATACTTTCGAATTGAAAGAAAAAGGCGCAGTTGTAGCTACAGCTAAGAATACTGCCGAAGGTAAAGTAGCCTTTGTTCGTTCATTCGAAGAAGCAGGTACTTACACTTATACCTTGGTTGAAAAAGTTGGTACTGAAGAGGGTATTGAATACGATAAGACTGAGCAC
>CAJNDG010000010.1:0-529 GCA_905221465.1 bacterium
ATTTGTAAGTACCAAATGAGGGCAAGAGGTAATTATTTAAGCAGCCTTTTATCTTTATCTGCGTATTAGTCTTTATGGTATGCTGGTAGGTTTGCCAAAATAAGTCCACAAGTTCGCTATAGGTTGTTATATGTGAGCGTTGTTTCCGTGTAGAGCCGTTTTTCTCAAATTCTACCTTAGCCTGGGTGGCCTTGTTTCTGAGTTCTTTCTTTGTTCGTGCTGATATGGTAGTCTTGACCTTCTTACCAGTTACAGAATCAATGCCAAGATAGATACTAGAGCGGTAGACTGCTGATCCGTCTTTTTTCGTGTGTTGTGTAATTTTCATGGTTTTAACTCCTTTTTCCATCAGCAGGCAAGCAATTAGAAAAGGTTTTGAGTTTATACCATGTGAGGAGCTACGAGAAGCCCTTTATTTTTGACTGCTTTTAAGATATAAATCTTAAATTTTGATTTAATCGAGTATCTACAATCTGGAGGTTTAGATCTTCAATGCATCTTCTATCTCTCGCATTGTTTGTTTCATTAA
>CAJNDG010000011.1:0-524 GCA_905221465.1 bacterium
ATTCTTCGTAAAACGTAAAGCTTAAGCTTTCGTAGAAGAAACATAAAACTTGGTAAGTGAGAATTCTACTTCTCTCTTAAACTTGATAGAGAAAGTCTCTAGAAAATTCGTTTTCTAGGGGCTTTTTTTGTACTTCAAAGGGATATAAGACATGAAAAAACAGTTTGCCTTAAAAATTCTATAACAATTAAAAAAATAAGAAAAATTACAAAAAATGAGTCAAGATGAGTATAAAAAAGAGAAGCCAAGTGCTTAATATATGAAAAAAGCAAACAAGCGCTTACAATAGCGTTAAATAGCTTGACAAAGTGACATGTATCATGCTAGAATGTATGTGGTTATTTATGTTTAATATTTAAAGTGTTTGGAGGGCTTTAACTAGTAAATATCAAATAATCTGTGATTTCTTCTTCATTTCTCAGGAGAGGGATTAAGAACATTGAAAACAAAATATAGAAAAGAGGGGAAACATGGCAAAAAGCAAAATGCTGAAATTGCTTTCAAAACTTTCAGCTGCAGCTCTT
>CAJNDG010000012.1:0-460 GCA_905221465.1 bacterium
CATCTGTACTGTCTGCGGCTTCGTCGCCTTGGCCTGATTTTTGTGAATCCACTATAGAATTTCAATGCCTCAAGAATTTATCGGAAAAAACCAAAACCCTTCCGCCGTCATTCCCACGAAAGTGGGAATCTAGAAATGAAAAGCAGCAGGAATTTATCGGAAATGACCGAAACTGAACGGACTGGATTCCCGCTTTTGCGGGAATGACGGCGACAGGGTTGCTGTTATAGCGGATGAACAAAAACCGGTACGGCGTTGTCTCGCCTTAGCTCAAAGAGAACGATTCTCTAAGGTGCTGAAGCACCAAGTGAATCGGTTCCGTACTATCTGTACTGTCTGCGGCTTCGTCGCCTTGTCCTGATTTTTGTTAATCCACTATAAAAAAACTGCCTACACGATGTGTAGGTAGTCCCGTTTGAAAACAATCAGTTTTTGTCTTGGTCAACCAATTTGTTGGCAG
>CAJNDG010000013.1:0-451 GCA_905221465.1 bacterium
AGATAGAAGCTGAGTTCTGGTTGTTAGATGCTGAAGCTGAGGCACTTTGGCTGGCGCTTACTGATGCTGAAGTACTTTGACTTGCTGATACAGAGGCGCTTGCTGATTGGCTAGCTGATACAGATGCTGATTGGCTTGCACTTACTGATGCTGAAGCGCTTTGGCTTGCTGATACTGACGCAGAGTGGCTCGCGCTTGCTGAGATAGAAGCTGAGTTCTGGTTGTTAGATGCTGAAGCTGAGGCACTTTGGCTCGCGCTTACTGATGTTGAAGCACTTTGACTTGCTGATACAGAGGCGCTGGCTGATTGGCTAGCTGATACAGATGCTGATTGGCTACTTGCACTTACTGATGCTGAAGCTGATTGGCTTGAGCTTACAGAAGCACTTACGCTTGCACTTGCTGAGGCACTTTGGCTCGCACTTGCTGAGCTTGATGCTGATTGGCTTGC
>CAJNDG010000014.1:0-451 GCA_905221465.1 bacterium
GTAGAATTCTCACTTACCAAGTTTTATGTTTCTTCTACGAAAGCTTAAGCTTTACGTTTTACGAAGAATACCAATCCGCTCAATGCCAATACTACAAATCCAATTGCTGAGAAGATAGAGGTTGCTTCACCTGTGTTTGGAAGTTCAGCTTTACCTTTAGTCTCCGTAGCTGGAGGTGTTGGTTTTGGCTCCTCTTTTTCTCCTGGTTTATTTGGATCTGGATCCGGTGTTGGATTTGGATCCGGTGTTGGATTTGGATCCGGTGTTGGATTTGGATTTGGTGCTGGATCCGGTGTTGGATTTGGTGCTGGATTTGGATCCGGTGTTGGATTTGGATTTGGTGCTGGGTTTGGATTTGGGTTTGGTTCTGGCGTTGGCGTTGGAACAGTGTATTTATTTGTAAATACAACTTCTTTACCATCTCCATACGAAACAGTTGCTGTCAAGAGAC
>CAJNDG010000015.1:0-441 GCA_905221465.1 bacterium
AGTAGCTACCTATTCAGATTATTCTGAAAATTCAAAAACAGGAGGTTTTTATGTCACAAGTTACTTCATCACACCAGTCTACCTGGACAAGCAAGCTAAAAGCAATGGGACCCGGGATCCTAATGGCTTCCGCTGCAGTCGGAGGTTCTCACATCGTATCCTCCACTCAAGCCGGTGGTTCTTATGGATGGTCGCTGCTTCTCTTGGTCATCTTAGCCAATGTTTTTAAATATCCATTTTTCCGTTTTGGTGCTGAATACACAGCAGACACTGGAAAGACCTTGGTCGAAGGTTATGCCGAAAAAGGAAAACTCTATCTCTGGATTTTCTTTATCCTCAATGTCTTCTCTGCTATGGTCAATACAGCCGGAGTTGCTATCCTGTGCTCAGCCATCATCGCTAGCGCCTTTCCAATGATTGGTCTTAGCATCACTCAATGGT
>CAJNDG010000016.1:0-393 GCA_905221465.1 bacterium
TAAACAATCTGCTGTCTCAATAGGCGCTGTTTTAGGATTATTAGTAACTCTTGCTTTGTTAATTTTTTCAAAGGAACCTTTGCATGGCTCACGTTTGGCAGCAATTTTGCCCTTTCTGACATTGTTATTGTTAACCAACATCAAAGAAGGAAGCCCTGATCGTATCAGTCGTAGTAGACGAAGAGTTCGCTCTTCATCACTCTTTGGTCGCTACCTCAAGGGAAATTTCTATCTACCATTAGTTGCGATAGTCTATTTACTTTTCCTACCTGTTTTGAGTCGCTATATTTCGCATCCAAGTACTTATCAGGAACGTGAGCAGCTTGCTAGCTTGGTCAAACAGCAAACGAGTTCCGAGGATCGTGTCTATGCTTGGGATAATCGGCCGGATTT
>CAJNDG010000017.1:0-378 GCA_905221465.1 bacterium
AGGATAAAAAAATTCCCTGCAAAATGAAATTGCAAGGAACTTTTGTTAATGGTAATGGATAAGCCAGACGGAATATTTTTTCCCGAGCCAAAGAGCAAAGAGGAGATTGATGACGACGATGCCTGAACCGACCAATGAAAATAGGAAAAATTCGCTAGTCGAAACCTGCCACAAATGCACGATGTCGATAATCAAATAAGCACTGATAGGAAAACAAAGGATAGAAGTGATTAGAGCAGGAATATACTTGCGGAGAAGAATTGATTGTCCAATATGGAGCAAGAGATGAAGTGCAAAGGCCACAAATCCTCCTAACCAAACTAATTCGAGCGCTCTAGATTGAGTAAGATACGCTAATAAAGTGATGGATAAGACAAG
>CAJNDG010000018.1:0-374 GCA_905221465.1 bacterium
AGTTGGTTTTGTCATCGGTGTCGTCCAAGATTCCTGCGAAACTGCCCTGAACTCTTCTACCGACGTCCTCTTTACAGCAGTAGCTGAGTACGCGTCGGCACGTAAAAAATAGATTTTTAAGACAAGTCTTCCAAGCCTTGTCTTTTATACTCTTATTCTAGTATTATAGGAAATTCTCATGTCTATCACCCAACGTACGACAAAACTGATCTTAGCGACCTGCCTTGCTTGTTTTCTCGCTTATTTTTTAGACTTATCATCAGCAGTTTCAGCTGGAATTATCGCCCTCTTAAGCCTATCTGACACGCGCAGAAGTACGCTGAAATTAGCACGTAACCGCCTCTTTTCCATGCTCCTAGCACTGGCTATAGGTG
>CAJNDG010000019.1:0-352 GCA_905221465.1 bacterium
ATATGGTCTGCCGTCTTGATGACATCCAGATTGTGCTCGATGACGAGGACTGTATTTCCATCGTCGACAAAGCGAGCCAAGACTTTAAGCAAGCGAGCGATATCCTCAGTATGAAGCCCTGTCGTAGGCTCATCCAGAATGTAGAAAGATTTTCCTGTCGAGCGTTTGTGGAGTTCACTAGCCAACTTCATACGCTGAGCTTCTCCTCCAGAAAGGGTGGTAGCCGGTTGCCCTAGCGTTACATAGCCCAGCCCCACATCCTTGATAGTCTGAAGTTTGCGTTGAATCTTAGGAATATGTTGGAAGAATTCCACCGCATCGTTGACGGTCATGTCCAAGACCTGCGAGATAT
>CAJNDG010000020.1:0-347 GCA_905221465.1 bacterium
CATCAGTATCAGCAAGCCAATCAACTAGCGCATCAGTAAGTGCTAGTCAATCAGCTTCAGCATCAGTATCTGCAAGCGAATCAGCTTCAGCGTCTGTATCTGCAAGTGAATCAGCTTCAGCGTCTGTATCTGCAAGTCAATCAACTTCAGCATCAGTATCTGCAAGTGAATCAGCTTCAGCATCAGTATCAGCAAGCCAATCAGCAAGCGCATCAGTAAGCTCAAGTGAATCAGCTTCAGCGTCTGTATCTGCAAGTGAATCAGCTTCAGCATCAGTATCAGCAAGCCAATCAACTAGCGCATCAGTAAGTGCAAGTCAATCAGCTTCAGCATCAGTATCTGCAAGT
>CAJNDG010000021.1:0-345 GCA_905221465.1 bacterium
GTTAGAATCTCTTGTTTGGTCGCTTTTTGTTCTAGCTGAAAGGCTAACCAGGCTTCCTGTGCCTTACGAGAAAGGGTCTGATCAGAAGTTGACGTAGAGAAATAGGTCAGCTTGATTAACTGCTGTGTCAAGGTAGAACCACCCTGAAGGCCACCACCACCACGAAGGTTTCGTAAGGAAGCGCCTAGGATACGAATCGTATCTACTCCTCGGTGACTGAAGAAACGATGATCTTCAATAGAGACAATTGCATTGACCAACTCTGTCGGAATTTCATTTGCCTGTGCATTGACCCGCCGTTCCGACCCAAGATCAGCGATAAGTTCATTTTTGCTGTCATAGATC
>CAJNDG010000022.1:0-341 GCA_905221465.1 bacterium
TATCAGATATGGGAGCTGCCAAGTTGGTCGTATTTGCTAATGCTGTTGAGGATAATCCTTTTATGGCGGGAGCCTTCCACGGTGTCGGTGAAGCAGATGTTATCATCAATGTCGGTGTTTCTGGCCCGGGAGTTGTCAAGCGTGCCTTGGAAAAAGTTCGTGGACAGAGCTTTGATGTAGTAGCGGAAACAGTCAAGAAAATGGCCTTTAAGATTACTCGTATCGGTCAATTAGTTGGTCAGATGGCTAGCGAGAGACTTGGTGTTGACTTTGGAATTGTCGACCTAAGTTTGGCACCTACTCCTGCGGTTGGTGATTCTGTGGCACGTGTCCTTGAGGAA
>CAJNDG010000023.1:0-339 GCA_905221465.1 bacterium
CGTAGCTGGCCCGTGTCCAGGATAGACATCGTAGTTAGGAAGAGTGAAGAGTTGCGTCTGAATGCTATGGAGAAGTTGTTCCATACTACCTGTAGGGAGGTCAGTCCGTCCGATGGTTTCGCGGAAAAGAGCATCTCCAGTCAAGACTAGATGGGCATCAGGAAAGACGAGTGAAACACCACCGATAGAGTGGCCTGGGGTTGGTAGGGCAGTAAAACGGAATTCCTCAAGCTGGTATTCCTCATGAAAGACAAAGGTGTGTTCTGCAGGTTTTGCGACCACATCTGTCATATCATCGTGACGAGGGAGGCCAGAAAGATTATCAACGGGGGTATAGAG
>CAJNDG010000024.1:0-338 GCA_905221465.1 bacterium
ATTCACTGGACCGACGAAAAAGTATTGGCCGTTCCCTTTGCTCGAATGGATATTCCGACAGAGCAACGTCAGAAGGATTATCACTTTGATTTGGAAAAAATGGGGCATACAGTTTTCTATGGTTCACCTGGTTTTGGGAAATCCCTAGCTCTTCAAACTCTAGTGCTAAATCTCGCTCGTTTGAATACTCCAGAGCAAGTACAAATCAATTTGTTTGACTTTGGGACAAACGGCCTCTTGCCACTAAAAGATTTACCTCATGTAGTTGATTTGACAAGGTTTGATGAAGAAGAAAAACTGGTTAAGTTTTTAAAACGTATTGACCAAGAGTTGAAGAT
>CAJNDG010000025.1:0-330 GCA_905221465.1 bacterium
TTCATTTAATTTATAGTTTCCAAGATAACTTTTTTTAACGTATGGATCAATATCTCCTGCAAAAACAATGGTATGGTTTAAATTTAATCGGTGGAATGCCTGTTCAACCGCACCAATCCCGCTGAATACGGTTGCTAATCTAATATGTGAATCAGGTTTAAGAAAAGTTTTAGATTTCCAACCTTGTTGACTGGGAAAGAGCAAAGTTTTTTGTAATCGAGTATCGTGTGTCTGTGCCATTGTCGAAATAGTCATACTTATATCGTTCTGTTTATCTTATCAATATGAAAACTACATTGTTGATTGCCCTGACAATGCCTTGATCAATTC
>CAJNDG010000026.1:0-327 GCA_905221465.1 bacterium
AGCAGAAAACACTGCAAAAAATCACTATCACTGATCACTGGATTCAATTGTAAGAGCTTCCAAATCGTGCTATAATATAGGTAGAGAGTTCCCCTTCATTTAGGATTATGTGGTCTTCAACATCTCTCAATTTTTGTAGATTGGAGGATTATTGCCATGCGGAAATATCTTAAGTATATTCCATACTACCTTGTCATATTCTTCTTTTACTGGCCCCTCTATGAATTGCTTTTACTGCTGATATCTGATCCTTATACGCTGAAAGGGCTTTACATTTACAACATCATCCTCTTTTCACCTTTGGCAACTTTCATCGTGTCCCTTCTT
>CAJNDG010000027.1:0-323 GCA_905221465.1 bacterium
TTTTTTTTCTTGGAATTATTCCCCAAAAGATCTTCCGTGGAAAAGAAAAACTTGGCTTTGTTGTAGGTGCAGTCGTCTTTGCCTTGCTCCACACACCGACCAATCTGCCTTCTCTCCTTATCTATGGAGGAATGTCGACAGTTTTAACTTGGACAGCTTACAGAACAGAACGCTTAGAGATGTCGATCTTGCTTCATATGATTGTCAATGGTATTGCCTTTTGTTTGCTGGCTTTACTGGTTTTGATTAGTCGAAATGTAGGCTTGCCTTTCTAAACCATTTCCTTACTTGGAAAAGATAAATGCTAGCGTATCCATCTTTTT
>CAJNDG010000028.1:0-322 GCA_905221465.1 bacterium
AGAAACTTTGAAAAAATTTCACAACCTATTCCCATTTTGAAAAAGTGCGTACGATTTCTTGATTTTTGGGATGTTTTGCTGTATGATAAGGAAAAATAAAATGGGGGAGGGAATGTTTATGGCTTTTACAAATACTCAGAGACGTTCGGCCAGTTTTGGCGTTGTGACCAGCTTGCCTGACGATGTTATCGACTCTTTGTGGTATATTATCGATCATTTTTTGAAAAACGTCTTTGAATTAGAAGAGGAACTAGAATTTCAACTACTAAACAACGAGGGGTCCATTACCTTCCATTTCTCTAGTCAGCACCTGCCGACTAGT
>CAJNDG010000029.1:0-320 GCA_905221465.1 bacterium
CTTAAAATGCGGCACCGTCTGAAACCCTGCCATTCAGACGGCATCCGTCACCCGACATCCATACACAGATATTTCAATTCTAGATATTCGTCCGCACCGTATTTGCTGCCTTCACGTCCCAAACCGCTGCGTTTCACGCCGCCAAACGGTGCCGCTTCATTACTGATTAAGCCCGTATTGATGCCAACCATGCCGTATTCCAAGGCTTCGCCGACGCGCCATTGGCGGGCGGTGTCGGCGGTGAAAAGGTAAGCTGCCAAACCGTATTCCGTATTGTTCGCAGCCTCGATGACCTCGGCTTCGGTTTCAAAACGGAATAC
>CAJNDG010000030.1:0-320 GCA_905221465.1 bacterium
CCAACCTTCACCAACACTTATAAAGCCGCTGAAACAAAAGCGACTATCAAAGCAACTAAAGTCTTGGAAGGTAAAGCTCTAGAAGCTGACAAATACGAGTTTGAACTTAAAGAAGGTGAAAAAGTCGTTGCGACAGCTAAAAACGCTGCAGACGGAACTGTTACTTTCGAAGATATCACGTACACAGCGGCAGGCAACTACGCTTACACTATCTCTGAAAAAGAAGGTAGTGAAAAAGGTGTGACATACGACACTGCTACACATAAAGTGACAGTTGCAGTTGTTGATAACGGTGCAGGCGAACTTGTTGCGACTGTTAC
>CAJNDG010000031.1:0-319 GCA_905221465.1 bacterium
GGTACTTGTTAGCTTCAAAGGCCCATTTTCCTACAAACTCTACATTTGCCTTGTTGACAACGGCGCTAGCTGCGTCATAACCCTTGAAGGTCCAAGTGCCGTCGTTCACTGCGTCGGTGTAAGTGGTTTGAGATGGTTGTTGAGCGGAAACAGAGGCACCATTCACATATCTTGCACTGTCACTTGGAGTCAAGGCTGCGATGGCTGCTGGAAGAGCCTTACCTGCTGTCTCGCTCTCGAAGCGGTAAGTAGCTTGGTACTTGTTAGCTTCAAAGGCCCATTTGCCTACAAACTCTACATTTGCCTTGTTCACGACTGC
>CAJNDG010000032.1:0-317 GCA_905221465.1 bacterium
TTGCTCCTGAAGCTCCTCATGTGATTACGGAAGGTGGCATTATCCGTACGGGATTTGATGAGACCTTGGATAAATACCGTCGTGTGCTCAGAGAAGGGACTAGCTGGATTGCTGAGATTGAGGCTAAGGAGCGAGAAAACTCTGGCATCAGCACGCTCAAGATTGACTACAATAAAAAGGATGGCTACTACTTCCATGTGACCAATTCGCAACTGGGAAATGTGCCTGCCCACTTTTTCCGCAAGGCGACGCTGAAAAACTCAGAACGCTTTGGTACTGAGGAATTAGCCCGTATCGAGGGGGATATGTTGGATGCG
>CAJNDG010000033.1:0-315 GCA_905221465.1 bacterium
AATTTGTGACAACTTTGCTACGCTTGTCTATTTTATCTAAACTTAACACAAAAAAAGGAGCTAAGCTCCTCAGATTGAAGACAAAGTCCTTAGACTACAAATTTCTAAGGGCTTTTCTTTGTGTAAAGTCGTATAATAGAGGTAAGAAAAGTTGTGAGGTGTTCCCTATGTTTCACAAAGAAAATCTCGAATATAACCGCAATCAAGTTGGTTTTTACACGCTAGATGAACTCGTTCCGCAAGCCCATTTTCTTCGTCAGGTTGAGCAAGTGGTCGATTTTTCCTTCATCTATGACTTAGTCGCAGATACTTATT
>CAJNDG010000034.1:0-315 GCA_905221465.1 bacterium
TGATACTCAACAACTGGGTTATTTTGGGCATATCCACGAAGACCAACAGCATTTCGTAACTGATCAAGAGCATCAATATGATCCGTCCACTTGTTATCCACAACTCGAAGAATCAAAACTTTTTGGAATTCCTTGACTGCATCCTCATCACGTAATTTTGAGATTTGACTATCGTATACCTTCAAAGCACGTTGGAAGAGTTCATCTTTTATTTCACGATCTGACAAACCAGCTAAATCTTCCTCAGAAATAGAAGCCTCTGGTAGCAGATTGTACTTAGCAAAGTTCAAGATGGCTTCTAGTTTTTCTTCTTCC
>CAJNDG010000035.1:0-314 GCA_905221465.1 bacterium
GCCCGCTTTTTTGAAAGGAAATCAAATGAAACAAGGTATTCACCCGAACTACCACGAAGTCAACGTTACCTGCTCTTGCGGCAACAAATTCGCAACCAAATCCGCGATGGAAAAAGAAAACTTCAATATCGAGGTTTGCTCCCTGTGCCACCCGTTCTATACCGGCACCCAAAAAATCGTCGATACCACCGGCCGCGTGGACAAATTCAACAACAAATTCGGCAACCTGTTCAAACGCTGATTGCCGCTTTGCAAGAATTAAGCCCTGCCATCATTTCGATGGCAGGGCTTTTTAATATTTGGCACACTGACTT
>CAJNDG010000036.1:0-312 GCA_905221465.1 bacterium
CGATTCCATCTAGTGGCTGATCAGAGATAAAAATCTGCCAGTCTTGACCTAAAACATAGTACCCAATAGTGAAGGATCCTTGCTTTTCCTTGGAAAGGCCTATCCACCAGCTGTCTTTACCTGACAGGTAGTTAGTAAATCCTGTCTCATCCAATTCTTGACTTAGGGTCTGACTTTGCTCCACCTTTTCTTGAAGCTGTCGCGCAATTTTTTCTAATAGATGACTCAACTCCACCTTATCCACTGGCTTCACCAGATAATCCACGACACTAAGATTCATTGCTTTTTTAACGTAGTCAAATTCCTGATAAC
>CAJNDG010000037.1:0-311 GCA_905221465.1 bacterium
GTTGCAGCTAGGTACTTGTCCAAGTTTTTCAAGGTAATTTTTGCTTTACCACCTTGGCCATTACCACTCGATGTCACTACAGCCTGTCCAATATTAACTTTTGTTACTGGGTCTGATAGTTCAATTGAGTCATTGTAGACTGACATTGGTGCAGGAATGTCGAAAGTGAAATAATCACCATTGTTCAAGTTCTCATTGTATTGTTTGAGATCAAACGTTACACGAAGCCTGTAGGCATTCCCTGTACGAACTGCATAATCTCCCTCAGATGTTACATTCTGTTTCGTATCTGAAGCATCCAACAACTCAAC
>CAJNDG010000038.1:0-311 GCA_905221465.1 bacterium
CTTAGCTTTTATACGTTTCATAATACCTTGAATAGAGCTTTGACGAAAATTATCGCTATTACTCTTCATGGTCAATCTATAGATGCCAATAATAATATCTTTTTCTACTCTCTCATCGAAAATATTATGGGCTGAATAATCATAATAATCTACCATCTTAAGAACCTGATCAGCAATAAAGTCTTTACGTGTCGAATTGCTCCGTACTATGGCTCCTATAAGTTCTTCTGGTATATCTTCATAGTTGGCAAGAAGTTGCTTGGTGTCTTTAGGAAGACAATAACCGCCGTAGCCGAAGGAAGGATTGTTAT
>CAJNDG010000039.1:0-299 GCA_905221465.1 bacterium
ACGCCTAGCTTCTCACCACGATTGAGAGCCAAGGTACGATAGCCCTGCATGTTGCCAACTGTCTCTGAGAAATCATAATAAATCTGAAAAACTTGTTTTTCATCGAGACTTTCATCCTTGACTTGCGAAGTGATTTTAGAGTGTCTCAACACTTCCTGATAGGTCAGTGAACGCAAATTGACATCTTCCGATAAGGCTTCGACCAAAATATCAACTGCCCCAGCCAAGGTTTCTTGACCAGTCGTAAATCCTTCACAAACAAACTTCTCAGCCTCTTTCTCTAAGTCAGTTACGTTTTG
>CAJNDG010000040.1:0-299 GCA_905221465.1 bacterium
GCCATTTCACGCTGGACGCTTCGTCTCTTTTGCTCATCTTTTTACCGCTTACTTCATCTAAAATAATGGGCAAATGCGCATAAACAATCGGATCGTTTGAGCCTAAAGCTTCTTGGATTAAGATTTGTTTAGGGGTGTTGCTCACATGATCTTCACCTCTAATAATGAGACTGATTTCATAGAGTAAATCATCGCACGCGCAAGCGAAATTATAAGTCGGGCTTTTATCCTTTCTCAAAAGCACAAAAGAATCCAATTCATAAGGCTCAAATTTCACTTCTTTTTTAATTGCATCATTG
>CAJNDG010000041.1:0-298 GCA_905221465.1 bacterium
CTAGTTGACCTTCTTTATAAACCTTTGTTTTCAACACATACAGTTGAGGATGATAACTTTTTGTCGTCCAAAGAGTTGGTTTATTAACTAGGATTGTTTGTCTGAAATCTGCAGTTTCATTTTCTGCTAAATTCTTCGTTTCAGAGCGGACTAATTCTGAAACAACCTTACCTTCCTTAGTAAAAATTTGTTGTTCCACAAAGACTTTAGCAGCCTTCTTATCCGTATTTTTAATCTTACTTTGAACCTGTGTTTCAACATTCCCTTCTTTTTGCTCAGCAAGTTTTGGAGTAGTGAT
>CAJNDG010000042.1:0-296 GCA_905221465.1 bacterium
GTTATCGTCAATCTTGGACTGCCAACTGTTCTGGCTCGGATGATTGATGAAGGTGTGAATAAAGGGAATGAACAGCAATTGTATATTTGGGCTGCAATTATGCTGATGATTATCCTATGTGGAACCTTGGGGCGTATAGTCTTAGCCTACGCTGCTAGTAAGCTAACGACCAATATGGTCAAGGATATGAGAGATGATCTCTATGCCAAATTACAAGAGTATTCTCATCATGAATATGAAAAGATAGGAGTATCTTCACTGGTTACTCGTATTACCAGTGATGCCTTTGTTCTCAT
>CAJNDG010000043.1:0-296 GCA_905221465.1 bacterium
ATGTTTGTGGGAAATCCAGACCAGGTGGCAGAAAAATTGATTCGCATGATTGAGGATTTAGACTTGGACCGTTTCATGCTTCATCTACCGCTTGGTTCTATGCCACATGATCAAGTTTTGAGAGCTATTGAACTCTTCGGCACACAAGTGGCGCCGAAAATACGTGCTTACTTTGCTATGAAAGAGGAGTTATAAAAAAATTCAATCAGTTGAGTCGATTGGTGAGGATCACCCTTGGATTCAGCAACAGGTGGAAGTGGTACAAGAGATAGAGCATACTACCTAGTGGAATATAT
>CAJNDG010000044.1:0-296 GCA_905221465.1 bacterium
AGTAATTTCTACCCCTTCCATATCCATAACCGGTTCGTAGAATTTCTTGATTTGGCTTGGGGTTTGAACACTTGGTAGTTCAATGGCTGCACGGTGAAGAGTATTATAAACTTCCACCTCTTTCAGCATTTCCAGAGCTTCTTTGATGATTTCTGACTGGCGGTTGTCTGCTTGAGAGCTATCTTGTAAAGGACTCTTGTTTTCCAATTCCCCAATAGCTTCTCTAGTCAGCTGGTCTTCACCAATAAAACGATAGCTAAAGTTGAGATTGTCTTTGGCAAATACTTTACTGATAG
>CAJNDG010000045.1:0-295 GCA_905221465.1 bacterium
TGATTCCCCTTTTTCATTGACAAAGTCATAAGGTACGTAGTTTTGTGTATGGGCAACCTTCAAGGTTATGACTTCAGCAGACGAAGCCGTTTCTCCCTCCTTGGATGGAGCGCCAGCTAAACTTCTCCCGATAATCGTTGCCCCAATTACTGCAACAACTGCTACACCACCGATAATCCATGCTTTTTTACTCATCTTTTTCTCCTTTAGTTTTCAAGCGCTTCTCTCACCCACTGGATACGTTCAACTGCGATATCACTTGGAATGGTACAATCTGCCCCAAGTACCAAGCCCT
>CAJNDG010000046.1:0-295 GCA_905221465.1 bacterium
GATTCTGCTTTATGTCAGAGGTTTTAGTCTAGGACGGTCTTATGTTGAGATTATCTTGGGAAGTTCTGGTGCCTTGGTCGGTATGATTCCAGAGGGCTTGATTCTCTTAGTTAGTGTGTCTCTAGCAGTAGCGGCTATGAAGCTGGCCAAAAAGAAGGTTCTGGTGCAGGAGCTATACTGTGTAGAGACCTTGGCGCGAGTAGATGTTCTTTGTTTTGATAAGACAGGAACTATCACGACGGGGAATATGAAGGTCCAAGAAATGGATGCTAATGTAGCAGAGAAACTATCTTCT
>CAJNDG010000047.1:0-295 GCA_905221465.1 bacterium
TTTCTTATATAAATGGTCTTTTAGGCCTACGCGTTCGAGCACTTCGATAGCACGTTTCTTACGTTCTGCTTTTGAAACACCCGAAAGAGTCATTGCAATTTCTACGTTAGAGAGTGCAGTTTGGTGCCCGATGAGATTATAAGACTGAAAGATGAAACCGATGGTGTGGTTTCTGTAGCTATCCCAATCGCGGTCTTTAAATTGCTTTGTTGATTTTCCTTGGATGAGTAAATCACCAGATGTGTATTGGTCGAGTCCCCCGATGATATTTAATAGGGTGGTTTTCCCAGAACCC
>CAJNDG010000048.1:0-294 GCA_905221465.1 bacterium
TCCACTTATCGGGAGATAAACCTGAATGGCATAAGGGATATCTTCTTTCAACTGGGCACGACCAAAAATTTCTTGTTGAATTAAAGCATCGCGTCCGATAATTTCCTTAGAAGCTCCTTCATCAACCAGGTAAAAGGCCAAGCGCGAGGTGATATTACTTGACATACTGATTTTAAGGCTATTTGAGCGGAGTGCTGTCAAAATCACAAAACATCCAAGACTCGCTCCCTCACGTAGGAGGCGGTTAATCATACTTTCAATGGCTTCTTCTAGTGGTGTGTCTCTTATAGTATC
>CAJNDG010000049.1:0-291 GCA_905221465.1 bacterium
TTGAAAGTGTCAGATGAGTCTGATTCAAATGAAATTATCAAAACACCAGATGCAGCGAGTATTACTGAACCAGGGCGTGCCTACTTACAAGTAGGAAATAACGAAATCTATGAGTTGTTCCAGTCTGCTTGGAGTGGTGCACATTATGCCCCGCAAATAGAGGGAGTTCAAGAAGTTGTTGATGAACGAATCTGGTTGATAAATGACCTAGGACAATATGAATTGCTATCTGATGACCTATCTAAGGATGAAAATTATACTGCTGATCAGACGGAAGAAATCACGGAACTC
>CAJNDG010000050.1:0-290 GCA_905221465.1 bacterium
AGTGAATCAGCTTCAGCGTCAGTATCAGCAAGCGCATCAGTAAGCTCAAGTCAATCAGCTTCAGCATCAGTATCAGCTAGCCAATCAGCTTCAGCGTCTGTATCTGCAAGTCAATCAACTAGCGCATCTGTATCTGCAAGCGAATCAGCAAGCGCATCAGTATCAGCTAGCCAAAGCGCTTCAGCATCAGTAAGCTCAAGTGAATCAGCTTCAGCATCAGTAAGCTCAAGCGAATCAGCTTCAGCATCAGTCAGCGCCAGCCAATCAGCAAGCGCATCAGTATCTGCAAG
>CAJNDG010000051.1:0-288 GCA_905221465.1 bacterium
CACATCAAAGTGCAACTGATTATCCACAACCTGCAAACGAACCGTCATGTCCGCATTGATTAGATTTTTCTCATCGCGGAGTTTCATCAAGTACTCTGCAGTTGTCTCGTTGATTTTTTTGTAGGTAACTTCAGGTGTGACTTCGTGTTTGTTGATAAAGACTTTATTGAATTGTTGGACTTGTCCTGGCAAGGTATGCCCGTTCAAACTGTATTCTTTAATACGTGGGAAGGCTTGGTCAATCACTGCTTTGAGGACCTTAGACTGAATAGTGTCATAAGTTACCTT
>CAJNDG010000052.1:0-286 GCA_905221465.1 bacterium
GACCGTTTGACAACATGACCCCGTCAGGATGGAGATGGAGAATCTCTTCTGCTGTTGTTGTGTATGGAACAACGGTCACGTTACAGTTACGCTTAGATAGTTCGCGTAAGATGGAGTGTTTGAGACCAAAGTCTACCAATACGACACTCAATCCAACTCCAGGAGCAGGATAAGCTGTCTTAGTAGAGACTTGCTTGATATTATCTGTCGGTAGAACTGTCGCTTGGAGCTGGTCTATGATATGGTCCATCGTATCACCAACATGCGTAAGGGTTGCACGCATGGT
>CAJNDG010000053.1:0-286 GCA_905221465.1 bacterium
CCATAATCAGAAGTCTTAGCGCGTCTTTGCCCATGCTGGCCTGGTCCATAAGCCCTTTTATCTAACGCACTCTTCCCGCTCAATCGCCTTTCACCTTTTAAAGCTAAAGAAACCCCAAAACGCCTTTCTAGTCTTTCTACTGCGCCTCTATATCTTGCCATAAAGCCTCCTTACACTCTTCTTCTTTTAGGGGGTCTGCAACCATTATGAGGGAGCGGGGTGATGTCTTTAATCCAAAGCACTTTAACGCCCTCTGTCGCGCCCACGCTCTTAATAGCGGTCTCAC
>CAJNDG010000054.1:0-283 GCA_905221465.1 bacterium
AGACTCAAGGGGAGTTTAGTATTCGAGGAGATATTTTAGATATTTTTGAGATGTCTCAGTTAGAACCTTTTCGAATTGAGTTTTTTGGTGATGAAGTTGATGGCATTCGTACTTTTGAAGTCGAGACACAATTATCGAAGGAAAATCAAACAGAACTAACCATCTTTCCAGCTAGTGATATACTTTTAAAAGAAAGTGACTATTTACGAGGTCAGTCAGCTTTAGAAAAGCAAATTTCGAAGACTCAATCGCCGATTTTGAAATCCTATTTAGAAGAGATTTT
>CAJNDG010000055.1:0-282 GCA_905221465.1 bacterium
CCAATAATACTGACAATCTGTTTTACTTCGGTTCAGTGTTGACTTGTGTATTTTCTGGCATGATCCACAACCATATATCAAAAGTCTCTTATAGAGTTTTCTGCATCGATTACCACAAATAGGACAGAGAAAGAAGTAGCGATTACCTCCCTTAGTTCCTGGTATACTTGCTAAATCAAAATGATTACTTCCAAAGGTGATATACAGACTATCTAGGACTATTTCTAGTTTTCTACCGTCCAACTCAGCTATACCATGACTGATATTCTTGTTTTTCATTGG
>CAJNDG010000056.1:0-280 GCA_905221465.1 bacterium
GTCAAATTAGCTCAATTATTGGACTTGTTTTGGATGTGTTGGCTGTGTTTTTAATTTTCCAAAGTGATACCAAAAAGTGGGGAGTAATATTATTATTAGTAGTAGTACTAATTGCTAGTCTAGTTTTATACCTACGTTTTGTCCTAAACAAAGTTATTTATCTAGTGTTAAACGATTCTATTAATCTTAAGCTATATGAAGACATGTTTAGGGTTCAGTCCGAGAAATCCATTAAGATTTTTAGGGCAACATATCGTGAGTATTGCCAATTTATCCAAGG
>CAJNDG010000057.1:0-280 GCA_905221465.1 bacterium
CCGCCTCCACTATCATCTTTCCTTGGGTGATGGTGCCCGTCTTGTCCAGACAGAGCATATCCACGCGAGCCAAGGTCTCGACAGAGTACATCTCCTGCACCAAGACCTTTTTCAAGCCCAGCTTGATCACCGCAGTCAAGAGCGAAGTAATGGTCAAAAGGGCAATTCCCTTGGGCAACATTCCCAAAAGGGCAGTCGATGAATTTACAACGGATGACTTGAGGGGCAAACCCTTTAAAATCAAGGCTTCTAACAAGAGAGCTAGACCAAAGGGAATGAT
>CAJNDG010000058.1:0-279 GCA_905221465.1 bacterium
TCCTTGTAAGTTGAAATAATAAGATTTTCATCCTCAGTTGTATAGATATCTTTAGCTTTTCCCGAATAGATCAATTGTTTTGACATTTTAAAGTTCGCCTTTCGTATTACTTGAGCACATTCTACCACAAAAATCCTAAAATTACAAGAATTTAAACGAATAAATAGTGCAGTCAGCTCAAAAATCATAAGGAAAAAAACTGCAAGAAGTATCTTTCTCACAGCTTTAAAATCATTTAACTCTAAAAACACGAACATTACTCTTTGTTCAAAAATTGAT
>CAJNDG010000059.1:0-278 GCA_905221465.1 bacterium
TTGTCTGTGTGAGTTGCTACGATGAACTTAAAACGACCTCCTGTCAATTCCATCATGGTCTCATAACCAATGCGGTTAATTTCTTCAGGTGTCAGATTATCTTCAGGAGAAAATGATTGAATGAGGTGATGAGCATGAATAGTTTGTTGGTGTTTTTCTTGTCGGTCGTTTCTGGATTCGTACAACTTGTCATTATTGCTGAAGTTGACATTGTACATCTCTACCATTTCTGCATGACTAGGGAAATCCAAGTAATTGCTCATGCCAAAATCAGATAC
>CAJNDG010000060.1:0-275 GCA_905221465.1 bacterium
CGTTTACTAGCTTTTCTTGGTCGTCTGTCAGGGTCAAAGACTTATTAGCCCTCCAAGCTACAACCATAGCACCCCAAAAGGCTCTACGGTCTTTTTCTGTCCACTTCCTGCCCTTATAAGCGGTGTCCTTGTGGACTTCCGCAACTAGAAAGCGCCTTTCCCCTGTCAGATCGTTTAAATAATCATGGTCATTGGTTGCTCTGACAATGATAAAACTCTTAGGCAATCGCCTGTCGCTGGAGGCGTAAGGCGGTCTAAACTCCAGCTTGGTTTCT
>CAJNDG010000061.1:0-275 GCA_905221465.1 bacterium
AACTCTCCGATACCTCTGGTTTGGATGTGAAGGGGATTTCGTTTCTCCCGCGGAATCTTTCCAAGACCAACCAAGTCAGCAACTTCAAAGAGTGCTATTTGTCCTTTTTGAAAGTAGCGCATTTCTTCTTTTAGACCAAAAGGTCCTGTCACCTCTTGCCATTTTTCTTCGAGGTCAAGAGAATGTCGAATAGCATCTACAGTTCCTTCCCCACCATCACCAACAGGACAGAGCAGACATTCTACATCAGCTATTGACTGTTCGAAGCCTCTTTT
>CAJNDG010000062.1:0-272 GCA_905221465.1 bacterium
CTTGAGCTGACTAACCGTCCCATCAAAAATCTCCTGCCCCTTGTCAATCATAAAAATCCGATCACAGAGTTGCTCAATGTCGCTCAGGTCGTGAGTGGTCAAGAGAATGGTGGTCTCTTCCTCCTGATTGATTTGGGTAATAGCCCGACGGATGTTATCCTTGACCGAAACGTCTAAACCAATAGTCGGCTCATCTAAAAAGAGAACCTTGGGATTGTGAAGCAAGGAAGCCGCAATATCCGCCCGCATCCGTTGACCAAGTGAAAGAGTTC
>CAJNDG010000063.1:0-272 GCA_905221465.1 bacterium
AATCCCCGTTTCGCCAGATTTTCAGCCATTTCAAGCCCGATCAAGCCTGCACCGATAACGACAGCTTCTTTTGGATGATTGTCCAAGGCTGCCATAATCTCATCGAGATCAGGAACATTGCGAAGCGTGTAGGCATTATTAGCTTCTGCCAAACCTTCAATGGCAGGCACGAACGGTTTAGCTCCTGGAGAGAGGATCAGCTTGTCGTAGCTTTCTGTGAATTCCTGTCCATCGTGTCGCACCGTCACAGTGTGCTTTTCTGGCGAAATCTG
>CAJNDG010000064.1:0-272 GCA_905221465.1 bacterium
CCAAATTTACTACCACTCCCGATAATAACAGCAAAATTGACCAAAAAGACAGCGAAAAGTACGACAGCTAACAAGCTGATGTACTTCCCCACTATTTTACGGTTTTCTGCTGGAGATTTACGGTTTCTAATCGCAAATCGGGTTATTCTTTTTGTCCACTTCATATCTTACTCCGCTGATCGAATATTCTCGTTATTCAATTTTAAGTCCTTAGAATTTGCGATTTCTTTCAAGCGTTCTGCCCTCAACAATTCATTTACCTCTTGTTTGGC
>CAJNDG010000065.1:0-272 GCA_905221465.1 bacterium
AGACAAACAGCCTGCGGAAACCACTACACCAGCAGTAAAACCAGCTGAAAAGACAATCGAAGATAGAGAAGATGTCAACCACCTCGAAGGCGCTACTGCTTCAGCAAACAACCATGAGACTGGGACCAACTTTACTGCAGATAAGGCTATCGATGGAGATGACAATACCCGTTGGGCGACTAATCAAAATATTGAAAAGCCAACCTTTGAATTAACTCTTCCAAAAACTACCCTCATCAAGCATGTAGAAATTGACTGGGATCGTCGTCTTC
>CAJNDG010000066.1:0-271 GCA_905221465.1 bacterium
CGCGTTCACACCACCTGTAAAGTCTAGTTTCTCAACTGTCGGTGCTGGTTGGTCTCCTGCTGTACCAAGTGGACCTGTGTACTCTGGTACTTCATGCACTGCTGCCTCAGCCGCATTCACACCACCTGTAAAGTCCGGTTTGCTCAAAACTGGTGGTTCTTCTTCACCCTTGCTTGATTGAACCGATTCTTCTGTTAATGCTTGATGGAAGCTTGCCAATTCATAAAACTCAGCCTTGCCACCTTCCCAGACTAATTTGACGTCTAGAAGA
>CAJNDG010000067.1:0-270 GCA_905221465.1 bacterium
CTCTTGGCCTGGGCACAAGTAGGAGAAGACAAGAGTTTTGCAGCGATTTCCAAAGGCTATATCTTTACCCTTCGTTGTACTCCGCCGATTGTCTTACTTTTTCTAGTCTTTTATGGCTTGCCAGAATTTCTGAAATGGTGGCTTGGTTTGGATATCAACAACTGGTCTAAAACTATTTTTGTTCTCCTGACGATGATTCTCTTGTTTGCGGCTATTGTTGCCGAGGTTTTCAAGGCGGCCTATCAAGCTATTCCAAAGGGGCAGACAGAG
>CAJNDG010000068.1:0-270 GCA_905221465.1 bacterium
ATCTGCTTCCACTATCTACTTGCCAAAAGTTAGCCGTTCTGCTAATGCGACTGGTAGGACTCAGGAACTGAAAGTCGTTGCAGTTGGTAAAAATGGCCTCCGTTCTGAAGCGGCGACAGCATCCTTTAACTGGGGGATGACTGTTCAAGATACCAGTCTTCCTAGACCTTTGGCTGAAAATATTGTTCCAGGTGCAAAGGTTATCGGTAGCACTTTCCCAAATACTGAAGGTGGTGAAGGCATCGAAGGTATGTTGAACGGTACCATTAC
>CAJNDG010000069.1:0-269 GCA_905221465.1 bacterium
GTGCATTTGTGGACGGACGATGTGTCCGCCTTGCGTGCGCTTTGCCCTGATTTGCCCGATGTTCCCTGCGTTCATCAGGATATTCATGTCCGCACTTGGCATTCCGATGCGGCAGATATTGATACCGCGCCTGTTCCCGATGTCGTCATCGAAACTTTTGCCTGCGACCTGCCCGAAAATGTGCTGCACATTATCCGCCGACACAAGCCGCTTTGGCTGAATTGGGAATATTTGAGCGCGGAGGAAAGCAATGAAAGGCTGCATCTGAT
>CAJNDG010000070.1:0-269 GCA_905221465.1 bacterium
AGACTCGAAAATTTAAGAATCAGGTCAAGGCAGGTCTGTATGCAGAAAACTCTCATTACTTGGTAGAGTTGAAAGACTGCCTAGTACAAGATAAGGAAACCCAACTAATTGCTAATCGTCTAGCAGAATTACTTACTTTTCACCAAATTCCAATCACGGATGAGAGAAAAATTCTAGGTGTTAGAACTATAATGGTTCGACGATCAAGAAAGACTGGACAGGTTCAGATTATTATTGTCACAAACCGTCAGCTTAACTTAACTCAACTG
>CAJNDG010000071.1:0-269 GCA_905221465.1 bacterium
ATGCCACCATTATCCAGACCGCCGGCAGCAAACAGCGTCAGGCCATAGAAGTCGATGAAGAAGGACAAATCAGCGGCCAAACCACACCGAGTAAGGACAGCGATGCCCGTTGGATAAAGAAAAACGGCCTCTACAAACTCGGTTACAAACAACATACCCGCACCGATGCGGAAGGCTATATCGAGAAACTGCACATCACCCCCGCCAATGCCCATGAGTGCAAACACCTGTCGCCGTTGTTGGAAGGGATAGCTGAAGGTACGACCGTC
>CAJNDG010000072.1:0-269 GCA_905221465.1 bacterium
TGACTTGGAAAAAGAAAGCTTTCCTTCTGGTAAAAGAATCAAATTTGTAGCTAATTTGGGTAGTTCCCAAGAAATCGCATATCATTATGAACTGATTTGCAAAGATTGGAATGAAGGTGGAAACCTGCATTTAGAAGGTAGCTTTGATAAACATGGAAGAGATGGATTAGAGTTTCTATTTGAACAGTTGGATGAAGTTAAAGATGAAAAACAAAGTGTATTGACTGCGTATCTTATAGCGGAAATCCTTTCTAAATCAAAGCATCGAG
>CAJNDG010000073.1:0-268 GCA_905221465.1 bacterium
GTGATTATTGCGAACTAAGTCCTCGTAATCACGAACAACAATATCAAGAAATTCATCTACTTCTTCTGGATCAAACCCTCTGAATTTCGTAGAAAAGGTTTTATCTTTAATTTCTAATGATGTAATTGGCATACTTTTCCTCACTTACTTAATAATAATTGGATAGTCAGTTTTATCTTATCCCTTTTAGTTTGCCCATTTTCTTTGACAATCTTCAGACGACCAAACTTTCTCACACTAATTAAATCCCCTACAGCTACTAGATAAT
>CAJNDG010000074.1:0-268 GCA_905221465.1 bacterium
ATAATCAAATTTTCTTTATTATAACCCATTTTCATGCCCCTAATTTTATTTTTAAAAAATAAAGCCCTTTAAAATTTCAAACTTTAACCGATTATAGTTCCAACCAAAAGCAAGGATGCCTTTGGGTTTTTTATAACAAGGAGTTACAACAATGGCTTTTCAGGTCAATACAAATATCAATGCGATGAATGCGCATGTGCAATCCGCACTCACTCAAAACGCGCTTAAAACTTCATTGGAGAGATTGAGTTCAGGTTTAAGGATTAAC
>CAJNDG010000075.1:0-268 GCA_905221465.1 bacterium
ATTTAGCCATGTGGTCCCAGTATGGTGATGATGCCAAAGGTGTTTGTATTGTACTTAGGGAAGATGATTTTTCTAGATTTTCATCCTTCAATGATGTTTCTTGGCGTCAAGAAAAAATCTCTTTAGAATTTTCTGATAAGATGTCTTTAATTAAATCTGAATTAAATAGCGGTTTTGAAAAATCTATCTTTCAGAGTGAGAAGGATGATTTAGCCGATACTGTTAATGACGAAGGAACTGAACCGAATTCTGAAGAAAAGGGTAATGG
>CAJNDG010000076.1:0-268 GCA_905221465.1 bacterium
CTACCTGAGTTGTTGCTTGCACTGATTGAAGCTGAAGCTGATTGGCTAGCTGATACAGATGCTGAAGTGCTTTGACTTGCAGATACTGATGCGCTAGCTGATTGACTAGCTGAGCCATTGCTTGTGCTTGCTGAACCTGAACCGCTACCTGAGTTGTTGCTTGCACTGATTGATGCAGAAATGCTGTCACTCAAGCTTGTGCTTGTTGAGACTGACTCACTTGCGCTGATTGAAGCAGAAGTACTATCGCTCAATGATACACTTACTG
>CAJNDG010000077.1:0-265 GCA_905221465.1 bacterium
AATCAAATTTCAAATCTTGGGGCGTTCTTGTAGAGACTAATTCAACATTTCCAACCTCTTTTAAATCGCTTGTTTTAAAAAAATGAAAATCCAACGCGCCAAGCAGCAATAAAACCCCTATCATTCTGTATTTTTTAAGATTTTGAGCGCTCAAAAAAATGCAAGCTAAAAAAATAAGCCCTAAAGATAATTTATCCACCCTAAACACGCTATAAGAAAAAAAGCTATCTGGGACTAACCAATCAAATCCAAAAGGGTGGATAAA
>CAJNDG010000078.1:0-265 GCA_905221465.1 bacterium
TCTAGCTTTTTGATGGCCGCCTGCATCCGTTCCACATCAAGCGTATAGGGAAAGTGAGTAGCATAGTGACGGCGCATCGGATTTTTAGGACGACCCCTATCCACGATAAACTCATAGGTCTTGCTATGCTTGGCATAACGGCAATGAAAATCATCCGCTACAATCTCAATTGAAATCACATCGATATCTTCTGGAGACTGAGTATCCAGAGCAAAACGGAGTTTTTCCTCATCCATCTGATAGGGCAGGTCAAAATGGATAACCT
>CAJNDG010000079.1:0-265 GCA_905221465.1 bacterium
ACTCCTTGACACTCCGTCAGCTTTTGATACAATAGTACAAAATTAGAGGAGGTGGGCTATGATTCAGAAACATGCGATTCCTATTTTAGAGTTTGATGGCAATCCCCAGGCGGTCCTTATGCCAACACATGAGGGATTGGACTTAAAGTTGCCAAAGAAGTGCATCTATGCGTTTTTGGAGGAAGAGATTGACCGCTACGCTAAGGAAGTAGGGGCGGATTGTGTTGGTGAGTTCGTTTCGGCCACCAAGACTTATCCAGTCTAC
>CAJNDG010000080.1:0-265 GCA_905221465.1 bacterium
AAGTGGTACGTGAACTCGCAACCACCATCAAGACTGGCGATAAGGTCGAAGTGGAAGGCCAACCAATCTACAACGAAGAAAAGGTTTACTATCTGCTTAATAAACCACGCGGTGTGATTTCCAGCGTGACAGATGACAAGGGTCGTAAGACTGTTGTCGACCTTCTGCCCAATGTAAAAGAGCGTATTTACCCTGTGGGACGTTTGGACTGGGATACATTAGGTGTCTTGATTTTAACCAATGATGGGGACTTTACAGACGAGAT
>CAJNDG010000081.1:0-265 GCA_905221465.1 bacterium
AGTTTTTCAGCACCAAGTTGTCGCCATCCAGAGAAGCGTTGAATTCGGGGAAGGCTTTCAGCGCGGAAACAGAGGCTTTGATGATGAACGCCAACGGGGACAGTTTCACGCCTTCGCGTTCCCATTCTTTGTTCAGTTGTTTGCGGAATTCTTCCAGCTCGGTCATATCTGCTTCTTCGTGTACGGTAACGTGGGGAATCACCACCCAGTTGCGAGACAGGTTTTGACCGGAGATTTTCTTAATGCGGGACAATTCTTTAACTTC
>CAJNDG010000082.1:0-265 GCA_905221465.1 bacterium
CGCGTGGTAGCGAATACGAGTCAGCTCTTTACTTTCCTTGCTGATGATGAGTTCTTCAGTATCAAAATGAAGTTGCAAATCCTTTGGCAATTCTTTGCTTGGGCTTGGACCAATCAAAAGAGAAGGCTGCTGATTTTTAGTACCTGAGTAGTTCAGCTTTCCATCTACGATTTGTGCATTCTCTGACAAGTCCATGATGGCTTCATCTGTCAGTGGAGTGTAGACATTATCGATAAAAGTATCCAGTGGATAGGTTTCCTGCGAG
>CAJNDG010000083.1:0-264 GCA_905221465.1 bacterium
ACTGACATCAAAAGGCTACGCTTTGTCCCATCTACTGTCCAGAGAGCTCAGAAAAATAGATTTAAGAAAGAGTGAGATGTTTTTCATCCCACTCTTTTTCTTAACGAATTTGTTCAAAATGCAGGTGGACAGCGATATGGTCTCCGTAACCACTTCTCTCCAAATCGCGTTGTAAGCGGTAAGAAATGTAGTGTTCTGCGATGGTGATATATCCTGCCCCCAACAAACGATTTTCAACCATTGATTGGATCATACTAATGGTCG
>CAJNDG010000084.1:0-264 GCA_905221465.1 bacterium
GATGGATACTTCAGCGATGCAAAACAGGGGGATGATACTTGAAGGAAAACGGTCAGCAATGCGTCCACCGAAATACGCACCCACACCCAAGCCGACCATAAATACAGAAATAATGACAGTAATCGAACTTAAATCGATACCTATGTGACTGAATAGAAGCCTCTGCCAGCTGACCTGGTAAATCAGGGCGCAGAATCCAGAGGCGAAAAACACCAGCGACAATCCTTTCAGGGTTTTACTTGCGGTCGAATTCATATTTTCTAT
>CAJNDG010000085.1:0-264 GCA_905221465.1 bacterium
ACAATATCCATACATCTGGACACGGTGGTCAGCAAGAGCAAAAACTCATGCTCCGCTTGATTAAGCCAAAATACTTCATGCCTGTCCACGGTGAATACCGCATGCAAAAAGTCCACGCTGGACTAGCGGTGGATACCGGTGTCGAGAAGGACAATATCTTTATCATGAGCAATGGTGATGTGCTCGCCCTTACTGCTAATTCTGCTCGTATCGCAGGTCATTTCAATGCCCAAGACATCTATGTCGATGGAAATCGTATCGGTG
>CAJNDG010000086.1:0-264 GCA_905221465.1 bacterium
GGTATAACACCAAGTTGCGATGGCAAAACCACTTGTCGACAGAAAGAGATCCCAGAAAGAATACTGACGATCCTTGTTGGTCATGGGAACAATACCCGTTATGGTCTCCTGTTGAATGAAGTCATTCATCTTAGACATTTTATTGAATACCTCCTGTCATGGCTAGAATAATCAGAATAAGGTTAATTAGAACTAAGCCAATGACTATAGTAAAATCACTTTTTAGAAATGGCTGAGCAAACATATAGTTTGGTGATTCCATTT
>CAJNDG010000087.1:0-263 GCA_905221465.1 bacterium
CCGTAAATATGATGTCGGGTATCTTTGGTGGAAACACCAGCAAGAGTACAGTTGGTTCGATTTCATTCAAACATAATGCTTTCCGTATGTGGGGATACTATGGTTATCTTAACGGATTTATTGGTTACGCTTCAAACAAATATAAGGCGGAAGCCAACAAGGAAAACAAAGGGTTGTTGGGTGATGACTTCATTATCAAGAAAGTCTCTAATGGTCAATTTGATACTCTTGAAGCATGGAAGAAACATTGGTATAAAGAAGTC
>CAJNDG010000088.1:0-262 GCA_905221465.1 bacterium
TTCACCTTCAAAGAGTGGGCAAAATGTACGGGACTATATTTTGAATGAGCAACAAGCAACCTTGATGATCACTTACTTACGAAATACAGAACCCGTAAAAGAGTTTAAGAAGAACCTAGTCAAAGCCTTCTTTGAAATGCGTGATGAACTTTCTAAACGCTATCTTCAAAGAGAACTGGAAAAGCCAAAGCGCAAGACCTTAACCGAAGCCATCAAATCATGGGAGAAAGCACCTAAGCATGCCTATAGTACCCTTACAAAC
>CAJNDG010000089.1:0-261 GCA_905221465.1 bacterium
GACCAACCAATTGGTCTTCAAAACCAGGGATGAATTGTCCTGATCCAAGTCCAAGTGAGAAGTTTTCACCTTTTCCGCCGTCAAATTCAACACCATCGATAGAACCAACGAAGTCAATCACAACAGTGTCGCCATTTTCAGCAGCACCTTCTTTGATAACCAATTCAGCCAAGTTGTTGCGTTCGCGTTCGATACGCTCTTCAACATCAGCGTCTGTGACTTCCTTTTCTACATCTACTGATACTTCAAGGTTTTTGTAGT
>CAJNDG010000090.1:0-261 GCA_905221465.1 bacterium
TTGGTTGATGCGCGCGGTTTCGGCTTCGATGACTTCGTTCAAGGCTTCGAGGCGGCGCACTTTTTCTTCGTGCGGCGTGTCGTCGTGCAGGTTGGCGGCAGGCGTGCCGGGGCGCGGACTGTAAATAAACACGAAGCTCAAGTCGAAGGCAATGTCTTTCACCAGTTTCAAGGTTTGCTCGAACTCGCGTTCGGTCTCGCCGGGGAAGCCGACGATGAAATCGCTGCTCAGGCATAAATCAGGACGGATGGCACGCAGTTT
>CAJNDG010000091.1:0-261 GCA_905221465.1 bacterium
AATAAGAATTTTTTCATGAGTGTTATTTTACTCTTTTTTGTGTTTAAGGAGATCTAAAGAAGGGCGATAAACAACGCTTGGTTTTTTAAAATCCTCAAACACCCCTAAAACGCTATGGAAAATGGTGTTTTGATCAATGGGGGTTTGGGTTTGAATGATGGAATGCTTCTCTTTAAAAAGATCGTTGGCATAAACGATAAAGGGGATCTCGTATTGTTCTTTAGGGGCGATGCTTTTAGGAATGCCATGCAAATAATACGC
>CAJNDG010000092.1:0-260 GCA_905221465.1 bacterium
AAAATCAAAGACAAGCGGGGGACTGCCTTTATTACAGTCCTGCTTGCTTTCTTATCCCTCTTTCAGTGTACTTATTCAGTTCACCATGAGGGACTGTGATAGGTCTTTCTCCTTCTTTCTCCATTTTAACGTGGGAGCCTTTACCGCCTCTGGTTTTTATCCAACCATGAGCCGTAAGGAGTTTGACCATCTCTTTTTGTGTCATAGGCATAGCGCTTTTACCTCCTGACAGTATTATTATAACACGTATTACACGTACT
>CAJNDG010000093.1:0-260 GCA_905221465.1 bacterium
AAGTAAATTGATAAAAAGCTACTGGCAAGAGAAAAGTAAGTGAAGGTCATGAGTTTTCCGACAAGCAGCTTCAGGCGGTTATTACAGGATAAAAGACTGGTTCTCAAGCTATGAGACTGAAATTCCATAGCTCCCAAAATTCCAGCTAAGATGACCAAAACCATGCCTGCCATAGAGGCTCCATTGAGGCCTAGATATTCCAGCGGGTCAATGGCTTCTGCCAGACCGGGAACCGTCTCAGGCGTGGCATCCAAGCCAAT
>CAJNDG010000094.1:0-260 GCA_905221465.1 bacterium
AGTTGTAGAAGTGACTGAACGTGTTAAAGGCGACTTCAAAGGCTTGCTTAAAGCTATTATTGCTGAATTGTAATGTCATGAGAGTTCACTTTATTTTACATGAAACATTTGAGGTTCCGGGTGCTTACCTAAAATGGGCTCTGGAACGAGGTCATCAAATTACATCAACAAAGGTTTATGAAAAAGAACCTCTTCCTGAAACAATTGACGGGATTGATTTTCTGATTGTTATGGGTGGTCCTCAATCACCTGATGAGGAT
>CAJNDG010000095.1:0-259 GCA_905221465.1 bacterium
AAATAATAAAAAGAAGAAAAAATATTTCAAGAGGAATGCGAATTTTAGCTTTCTTCAGACTAAATTCTTTAAATAAATTTCTGAATAAATTTCTAAAACTGACCTCTCCGTCCGGTTCTGTTTCCCAATATTCCTTGCTTTGAGTTTTAAGATATAAAAGATAGGCTACTTCAATAATCAATTGGGGGAAAGCATAACAGTAAAGGAGTGTACTTGTAATACCTAAAACCATAGCAAACTTCCCTAAAAAAGCACTAGT
>CAJNDG010000096.1:0-258 GCA_905221465.1 bacterium
GAATTGTTAAGGGAAAAGGAATTATTGTTCCCATCCATTGTTCTTGAAAGGATTTGCCAAGGGAGTTGGACCATTGGCATACGTGCTGAGCATTTTCTGTGCTCACATTTTCTTCAAAACGAATCATCATCTTGACCTCACCATCTTATCAATGTTTCTTTATTATACCACTTCTTCTATTTTTTACGAATAGATAAGTATGATTGATCTTTATTTTTTTCTTGTCGGGAGCATTCTCGCTTCCTTTCTTGGTTTAGT
>CAJNDG010000097.1:0-258 GCA_905221465.1 bacterium
ATCATGGGGACTTTTGCGCTCATCCAATGGATGGGCTTTTCATTAAACATGCTCACCATGGTGGCTTTAACGCTAGCGATAGGGATTATCATTGATGATGCGATCGTGGTGATTGAAAACATCCATAAAAAGCTAGAAATGGGCATGAGTAAACGAAAAGCGAGCTATGAGGGGGTGAGGGAAATTGGCTTTGCTCTAGTGGCGATTTCAGCGATGCTGCTTTCTGTGTTTGTGCCTATAGGGAACATGAAAGGCATT
>CAJNDG010000098.1:0-257 GCA_905221465.1 bacterium
ACTGGTCACGTACATAAACGTTCCTCCTTTTTTCTTTCTTATCTCTTTATTCGCAATCTCTACAAAAAATTTTAACATTTTTCTTTTTTCTGCAAACAAAAAAACAACATGACTTGCATGTTGCTTTTTGCTATATCTTACCTTTAATAGTTCTGACCACATCTGCTACACTTTGCAGTTGGTCAATTTCCTCATCCCTGATTTCAATTCCGAATTCATCTTCTAGTGTCAAGACGAACTCCATCAAGTCCACTGAG
>CAJNDG010000099.1:0-257 GCA_905221465.1 bacterium
AAGCGTCCAGATTCTATGGCTGCCACTGCTCGTTTTTGTGATTCCAAAGCAAGAGCATCTTGTTCTTCTCTACTGATGCCATATTCTTCAGCCACATTCTCAGCTGTAATCCCCATATGGTATTCGTTAAAGGCGTCAGACAAACCATCCTTGAGCATGATATCTATCACTTTCGAATCTCCCATACGGCCACCCCAACGGAAACTTGGCAAAACATATGGTGCCTGACTCATGTTTTCTGCGCCACCAGCTACGAT
>CAJNDG010000100.1:0-256 GCA_905221465.1 bacterium
CAGCAATCTGCAAAACAGGGTCAGCTGAAGTATAGATAATCAACTCCCCAGTTTCCATCTGACGTGGTCCAAAATCATCAATAACAGCAGTTCCTGAGTAAGGTTTGTTAGCTTCACGAATGACCTTGCGTCCTGAAAATTCTTCAATTTTTGTCAAGATTTCTTCTGGAAATCCGTTCCAGAAAGTATCGAAAGGCTCGGTAATATTGAGTCCCATGATTTCCCAGTGTCCAGTCATGGTATCCTTACCAAGGGA
>CAJNDG010000101.1:0-256 GCA_905221465.1 bacterium
AGGGTAAAATGATCTATCATTATAATTCCTCCATAAACTGATGCAAACGGCGAATAGCTTCTTTTAATGTATCCAAGTCTGTGGCATAGCTGAGACGAACATTTTCTGGTGCTCCAAACCCAGCTCCTGTAATCAAAGCCAGACCAACTTCTTCGAGGATAGCTGTTGTAAAGTCCGTCACATCGGTATAGCCCTTCATCTCCATCGCTTTTTTAACATTTGGGAAGAGATAGAAGGCCCCTTGGGGCTTGACAAC
>CAJNDG010000102.1:0-255 GCA_905221465.1 bacterium
AACTTTACGGACGTAGACGGTATCTTTGCTGCCCATCCTGGAATTATCCACCAACCACACTCTATTCCTGAATTAACCTACCGTGAAATGCGGGAATTGGCTTATGCAGGTTTCTCAGTTCTTCACGATGAAGCTCTGCTCCCTGCCTACCGTGGAAAAATTCCTCTCGTTATCAAAAATACCAATAACCCTGACCATCCGGGTACTCGTATCGTTCTAAAGCATAGCAGTGATAAATTCCCAGTCGTTGGAATC
>CAJNDG010000103.1:0-255 GCA_905221465.1 bacterium
CATCCAGTACTTTGCCGTTATCGAAATGAATCTCATCGATACGGTAAGCACCTGAGCCATCGTTCTGGAAATAGGACTGAACAGTCACTTGTCCACTGCCGTCTTTTGCCTTGATAAGAAGATGGTTGCCCTCTCGGGTAAAAGTCAGCATATCGGCTGTAATACCGTCGGTAAAGCGGATGATGTCTTTGCGTCCGGTAGCGTAGTCGTAATTATAGACCGTATCCTGACCGAAGCCTTTGCCGAAGACATAAG
>CAJNDG010000104.1:0-255 GCA_905221465.1 bacterium
CATGTATCCATCGGAAGTCCTTTTTATTTAGAAATCTCTTTCAGCATGTTCTCGATATGCTGGATAGATTTTTCGCGGCCTAACAGGTAAATGGTGTCTGGCAATTCTGGACCATGCATTTCCCCTGATACAGCAATACGAATCGGCATGAAGAGATTTTTACCCTTGATACCTGTTTCTTTTTGAACTGCTTTGATTTGTGGGAAGATATTCTCTGTCACAAATTCTTCATCTGTCATTGCTTCTAGTTTCGCT
>CAJNDG010000105.1:0-255 GCA_905221465.1 bacterium
AGCCAATCAGCAAGCACAAGCATGAGCAACAGCGTATCAGCGTCAATCAGTGCGAGCCAATCAGCAAGCACAAGCATGAGCAACAGCGTGTCTGCTTCAATTAGTGCATCTGAATCAGCAAGCACAAGCATGAGCAACAGCGTGTCTGCTTCAATCAGTGCTAGCCAATCAGCAAGCACAAGCATGAGCAACAGCGTGTCTGCTTCAATCAGTGCCAGCCAATCAGCAAGCACAAGCATGAGCAACAGCGTGACA
>CAJNDG010000106.1:0-255 GCA_905221465.1 bacterium
GTAAAATAATCTTAATAGACAAAAATCCCACCTGATTAGGTGGGTTTTCTTATGCACTATTTTCCAAAAATCTCTTTGAGGTCTGCGTCTGTAATCCCAATCATGGCTGGGATGCTGTCCCAGTTTTCCTCGGTGAGGATGTAGGATTCTTCAGAGGCGCTTGATGTGACTGTTTCAGAGACAGCTTGTTGCTTTTCTTCAACAGTTTCCAATAAATCACTGAAGCGTTCAATCAGATAGGTTTTTCGGGCAGTT
>CAJNDG010000107.1:0-254 GCA_905221465.1 bacterium
GGCTAGCCGACTTGGAATTTCTGAGGGAACCACCTTGATTGGAGATTCGGTAGCCTTGCGTGCTAATACAGCCTTACAAGAGACCCTTCCTGAAGCAAATATCAACGCTCAAGTTAGTCGGACAACCAAGCAAGCCAATGACATCATGCTCAATAACAGCCAGAACAAGGTACTTCTAAAAACAGTTGTCATTGCAACGGGTGTAAACGGACCAGAGAATTATAAAGATGACTTAGATACGATAGTTAAAAATC
>CAJNDG010000108.1:0-254 GCA_905221465.1 bacterium
AACTAAAGGCTTTTCGTTTTTTAAAACCTGCTTGAAATGCGCGCTAAAACTTTGCAAATTTTGTAAAATTTCTTCTTCTTTAGAAAGGGTTGGAGGATTTTTAGCGCAAGCGACGCTCATAAAAATCAAAACCATTAAAATCTTTAAAAAAGCTTTCATTATTCAAACCTTAAAACAATCTCTCATCTTTAATAAAACCCTTTATTTTACAAGACTTTTATTTTATCCATGCTAAAATGGGATTAAAAACTGAC
>CAJNDG010000109.1:0-253 GCA_905221465.1 bacterium
AGTCCTCCCAGACCCACCAAGGACGGGGGCATAGCTCAGTTGGTAGAGCACCTGCTTTGCAAGCAGGGGGTCATCGGTTCGATCCCGTTTGCCTCCACCAATACTGTACAAATCAAAACGGAAGAATGGAACAGAATCCATTCAGGGCGACGTCACACTTGACCAAGAACAAAATGCTGATATAATAATCAGCTCGTTTTGATTTGCACAGTAGATAGCAATATCGAACGCATCGATCTTTAACAAATTGGAA
>CAJNDG010000110.1:0-253 GCA_905221465.1 bacterium
ATCAACAATTTCATTTTAGTCGATTTCTGGGACTTAGTCTTCTAAATCCATTTCAGAAGCTGCTGATTTCTTCTTCTTGCCAAGAAGAGAGGCAGTTGCCAAGGCAGCTACTCCTAATCCAAGACCAGCAAATTGGTTACTTGCAGTTCCTGTATTTGGAAGTTTTCTACCGTTTGAACGTCCTGGTCCAGCAGGTTGTTGTGCAGGAGCTTGTGAGTGATTCAATGCACTTGAGATTGAAGCACTGTCAGAC
>CAJNDG010000111.1:0-252 GCA_905221465.1 bacterium
CATGAGAAGATTCGTCAGTGGCGACTTTATGAGAGTTTAAAGAAAACCTATGAGCGCAGACCAGATTTGCTAGAAAACTATCAACTAACAGCAGAAGAAGAAAAAATGCTGGCTGAAATCAGAGAAAACAAAGAATAAAGGAGAACCTTATGCAAGTAATCAAACGTAATGGAGAAGTTGCAGACTTTGATCCAGATAAAATCTACCAAGCTGTTCTAAAAGCGGCTCAGACTGTTTATGTTTTGACAGATG
>CAJNDG010000112.1:0-252 GCA_905221465.1 bacterium
GTGTTTTTTGAAACCAATAAAGAGAGGCTTATTTTAAAAACGCTCAATGAAGAAAGCAAACAAAACGATAAAAAGCTCAAACGCTCCATTAAAGAAAAAGCCCTTTATTTTGAAAAACATGGCGTTAAAAAAGAAAAGGGTTTTGAGTTGCACCATATTGTGCCTTTATGTTTGGCTCGCTCCATAGAAGAGTTTGATCTTTTGGATAAATGGGAAAATTTAATCTATATTGACGCTTTTAACCATGCGAAA
>CAJNDG010000113.1:0-252 GCA_905221465.1 bacterium
CTGATTTGGAAATCGAGCAAAAAGAGGGAGAGGTTCCCAATAGCTTTGTTGACGGTCGCAACCACCTCTTTCTTTCCTTTGCGGCAGTTCTTGCCAAGCAACGAGGCATTAAAGATATTGTGACAGGTGTTTGCGAAACAGATTTCTCAGGCTACCCTGACTGCCGGGATGTCTTTGTCAAATCTCTCAATGTCACCCTCAACCTTGCCATGGATTACGACTTTGTTATCCAAACACCTCTCATGTGGCTAG
>CAJNDG010000114.1:0-250 GCA_905221465.1 bacterium
AATTTAATTTGAAACTTTATAAAAAGCTAATAAAAGGCTAAAATTAAAATCTTTGATTTAAAGTTTATAAGATTTTTGAGTATAGCATAAAAATGCGCTCAATTAAGTTTAAAGTTTTTATAAAAGGCTTATGCTAAAATAATTAGAATTTAAGGAATAAGAAAGGGTTTGATTGAAACGGGTGTTTTTGTGGCTTATTTTTGTATTAGCCTTCCACAAGCTTTTGGCCGAAAAAATAGGCGATATAGCG
>CAJNDG010000115.1:0-250 GCA_905221465.1 bacterium
TGAGGTGCTAGGTATAAGTATTTCTGATTTATTCGTAGACAACACAAATAGTTTCGCTTCAAAAATAAAAGCAGAGCGATTGAAACGTAGAATGACTACTAAGGATGTGGCTGATAAGTTGGGTTATACTCAGGCATCAATATGCAACTGGGAACGAGGGGCAGTGATATCTAAATATGCGATGGAAGATATCAGTACGTTCTTTGGAATCGAGATATAAAAAAAGAGCCAGCACACGGCTGACCCTCAT
>CAJNDG010000116.1:0-249 GCA_905221465.1 bacterium
ATTCAACGTAGCTAGCAATCCCACCCTCATAGTGGTAATGTTTAGTCTGTTCAAGACCTTTACGCTTATCTGTTATTGAGATTCGAAGTCCTCGGTTCAAAAAGGCTAGCTCTTGAATACGTTTATTTAATTTGTCAAAATCAAAAGTCGTCGTTTCTGTAAAAATCTCTGGATCTGGTGTGAAGTGAACTGTTGTTCCAGTTTTATCTGTATCTCCAACGACCTCAAGATCAGCAACAACATGACCAC
>CAJNDG010000117.1:0-248 GCA_905221465.1 bacterium
TTCAGTTTTCTTTTACCGTGACCAGTCAGGAGAAGGTAGATAGTTTCACCTTCAAAGCCGAGATAGATGGTGTATTAAAAGAATATCTTGTACGTTTTAACTACTATCCCTTGCTGACAGAAGCATGGATTTTAGAGGGAGACGAGACGGTGTATTATTCAGAAAATCCAGCCATTGCTAGTCCATATTATAAGGATCAGAATCCATTTGCCTTTGATAAAGCCATCCATAGCGCAAGCTTTGATCAT
>CAJNDG010000118.1:0-247 GCA_905221465.1 bacterium
AGATGTTTTTCTCACTCAATCTCACAAATTCGGTATCTTTGTTAGCTATGATAGATTGAATGAGTTGTTCCTGTTGACTATATAATTTTTTGCATCTTTAGATTTCTCTGCTCATCTTGTGATGATTACAAACTCACATATAGAATTCTTATGTAATCAAGTCACTAACTTCTTTTCAAAGATTTGAGAAAGTGAGATTTTTCCATTTTTCTTGCCAATTTTTCTTGGACAAGCGTTCTTGATAGAG
>CAJNDG010000119.1:0-246 GCA_905221465.1 bacterium
CTGACAAAATTGTAATGCAAGCCATCAACTTCGCCCTCTCTGGGTTTCCTCGTGGTGGTGGAAAGGGAAAAATGGGTTTTGGGGATTTTTTCTTGCAAATACTTTGTAAGGGTGCTTTTACCCGCTCCGCTAGGGCCTGAAAGGATGAGTAAATTAAAATCATTATGCATTAGGTTTTTTATCCTCTAAAGTGATTTTAATGCTTAAGGTTTTGTTTTCTAAAAGGCTTTTTAAGGACTCTTGATT
>CAJNDG010000120.1:0-244 GCA_905221465.1 bacterium
TTGTAACGGAATAGGGGAAACCTGCCCGATTTTTGGACTAGGTCAAATAAATTGTAAAAATGGGAATAGACAAAAAGTGTAGCGGTGTGTAGTATTACTACTCATTATGCCGCCTGCCTTTGTTTCCGATATTGTGATGCAGCGTGATGGGGAAAACAGGTTTCAAACGGCATCGAAAAATTCTTTCCTGACGAGATAATGCGATGAGTACACAAACAAATTTTGATTTGGTGTTGTTCGGTGC
>CAJNDG010000121.1:0-244 GCA_905221465.1 bacterium
TAATTTGCATCCCTATCGTAATGAAAAAAAGGGCCAAAAAGAGGTTTTTTAATTGCGCGAATTCTTCTTGGACATTGATTTTATAGCGCGATTTAGAAATCGCCATGCCCACAATGAACGCCCCCAAAGACATAGAAAACCCAAAAAAATGGCTCAATCCCGCTGCGCTGCAAACAATCACTAAAATCGTGCCTATAAAAATTTCAGGCAAGCGCGTGTCTTTCGCTTGCTCTAAGATGAGATT
>CAJNDG010000122.1:0-243 GCA_905221465.1 bacterium
TGAACCTTGCGGCAGACAAAACAACAGAAAAAACAAATAAAAACTTGCGCACCGACCACAAAATAACCTAAAATCGGCAGTTTCCATATATCCGATTTTCTCAAAAGGACTCAAAATGGTAGTTATCCGTTTGGCACGCGGCGGCTCGAAACACCGCCCCTTCTACAACGTCATCGTTACTGACTCACGCAGCCGCCGCGACGGCCGCTTCATCGAACGCGTAGGCTTCTACAACCCCGTAGC
>CAJNDG010000123.1:0-243 GCA_905221465.1 bacterium
TCTATACTATCTTTGGCTAATCGGGTTATGCTTTATTGCTTTGGTTTCCGGCCCCTCTCGAGGTTGATAGGTAGCTATACTAAAAACAACTGTGAAACCTGTCAAAACAGACCCTGTGTTTCCGGCCTCTCGCGAGGTTGACAGGTAGCGATACAGACGTACAGGTATCGCAAAGAATACGATGGCAAAACCGAGTTTCCAGCCCCTCTCGAGGTAGATAGGTATCTATACAATATTCTACAG
>CAJNDG010000124.1:0-243 GCA_905221465.1 bacterium
TGACTGCAACTTCCATTTGTTTCAAGTAACTATCCGCAGCACCTTCAACAGCATTATTTAATAGAATACTCATGATACGAACAAGATCAAGTAAATCCATTGACAACCTAGTAATAACATCTTTTACTTCCAATGTAAACTCTACACCACTATTTCGAGCATAGACAATGGATTGAGCAATCACACTTCGTAAAGCTGAATCCTCTATACTGTTTAGATCAAAGTAAGTATACTTTTCTGACC
>CAJNDG010000125.1:0-243 GCA_905221465.1 bacterium
AGAAATCAGTGCTACTACCGTCTTTAACCGTCTGACTGAAAAGGAACGCCGTGAAGAGGAACGTGCCAAAGCTAGGGCTGAGGCAGAAGAGCTTGTCAAAGGTGGCGAAGTTAAGGTTGAGAATAAGGAGAAGCTCAAGGTCAAGCATGAGGGCGGTGTGGTAATCGAAGGTGCCTCAGGTCTCCTAGTTCGGATTGCCAAGTGTTGTAATCCAGTGCCAGGTGATGACATTGTTGGCTATAT
>CAJNDG010000126.1:0-242 GCA_905221465.1 bacterium
TCCCCTTGGTTGACCTGAAGATTAACATCCTCCAAGACCTGTCTCTCTCCAAATGTTTTTGCGATATGTTCTACTTGTAACATCCTGTCCTCCTATACAAAACGCGCGCTAGATGCTTTTGCACTCTTTTCTTTTTTCACATAGCCTTTCTCCAGTAGGGAGAAGCCCCACTGAATCAAACCACAGATCAAAATATACTGCAAAAAGATCACAAAATAAGACTCAAAATACTGGTAGCCGTA
>CAJNDG010000127.1:0-242 GCA_905221465.1 bacterium
CATTTCCACGAGTGGCGTAGCCGATAAAATCCCCATTCTAGCGGGCAAAAACTTAGGCGTGCAATTAGCCATATCCTTACACGCCGTAGATGACAAAACACGCTCGTCTTTAATGCCTTTGAATAAAAAATACAACATTGAATGCGTTTTGAATGAAGTGAGGAAATGGCCTTTAGAGCAGCGCAAAAGAGTGATGTTTGAATACCTTTTGATCAAAGATTTAAACGATAGCCTGGATTGCG
>CAJNDG010000128.1:0-241 GCA_905221465.1 bacterium
CTGGTACAGTAATGGGAATGAAATTCCAGTGGATAAAGACGAGGCCTTGACCTTCTGGAAACAAAAATTGGCAGACGTACGTGATTACGCTTCGACCAACCAATGGTTGATGATGAACGGATGTGACCACCAGCCTGTACAGCGAAATCTGAGTGAGGCCATTCGTGTGGCAAATGAACTCTTCCCAGATGTGACCTTTGTGCATAGTTCCTTTGATGACTATGTCCATGCAGTAGAAAGT
>CAJNDG010000129.1:0-241 GCA_905221465.1 bacterium
GCTGACCTAGTCAGTTCCTTGAAGAAACAGGGCCATCATGTCACTGTCTTAATGACCGAGGCTGCTACAGAGTTTATCCAACCGTTGACACTACAAGTCCTCTCACAGAATCCAGTTCACCTTGATGTCATGCAGGAACCCTATCCTGATCAAGTCAATCATATCGAACTAGGCAAAAGGACTGATCTTTTTATCGTCGTCCCTGCTACCGCTAATACCATTGCCAAACTAACACATGGTT
>CAJNDG010000130.1:0-240 GCA_905221465.1 bacterium
TGAGACAATTTGTGGTGCCGTCGGTCTTTGCCTTGTCAGGAACTCCTATTGAAAATCATCTGGGTGAGTTGTGGTCTATTTTCCAAATCGTCATGCCAGGACTCTTGCCAAGTAAGAAAGAATTTATGAAATTGCCAGCCGAGCGTGTGGCTCAGTTTATTAAGCCCTTCGTTATGCGGCGCAAGAAAGAAGAAGTTCTGACCGAATTGCCAGACTTGATCGAAGTGGTTTATAAAAATG
>CAJNDG010000131.1:0-240 GCA_905221465.1 bacterium
GGAGTTGCGATACCGTCACCAAGAAGAGTACGGTGAAGTCCTGGTTCTTTCAAGAATTGACGGCCACAGATTTGACCCAAAACAGTATGGTCTCCGATATGTTCAGAAATTGTTACGATAGCGATTGGCAAGATGGCAATGGTTTCTGGACCAAAGTAAAGATCGTATTCTTTAAAGGCACCACCAGTGCTAAACGGCAAGTAGAAACCAGGAATTTCAAACCAGTTAGCTTTAAGAACT
>CAJNDG010000132.1:0-239 GCA_905221465.1 bacterium
CAACTGTTGAAGAAGCAATCCAGAAAGGATTGAAAGAGTTAGGTATTCCGAGAATGAAGACTCACATCAAGGTCGTGTCCAAAGAGAAGAAAGGTTTTTTAGGCTTATTTGGGAAAAAACCAGCTCAAGTTGATATTGAGGCGATTAGTGAGACGACTGTGATTAAGGCCAATCAACAAGCTGTAAAAGGTGTTCCGAAAGAAATCAATGAACAAAATGAACCTGTTAAGACAGTAACA
>CAJNDG010000133.1:0-239 GCA_905221465.1 bacterium
GCTGGAAAGAAGCCTACTATTTGCAGTGGCAAGATGAGGAAAAGAGTTATGAAATTGTATCGAAGCAACCGACTTCTAGTTCTGACTTAAAAATGGCGGTTGACCGCGAACGAAAGACTTACCAAGCCCTATATCCCTTGAACATAAAAGCCCACAATTTAGTTTATCCGACCCACGGGATTGATCAGATTGTCTGGATTTTAGAGCTTATCATCCCAAGCTTGTTTGTGGTTGCTATT
>CAJNDG010000134.1:0-238 GCA_905221465.1 bacterium
ACTGTAGTGGATTACCAAAAAGTCATACTCTGGAGAGGACTAAATCAGTCCTCTCCTTTTTGATATTCAAAGCGACGAGAATTCTAGTTTGGCTTTGGAATAGAGTGATTCAAGGGCATTAATGATTTTTTCTTTGTCCTTGAGAAAGGTTTGAAAGACAGCCTGAAAGCGATTTCGAATAATCGCTTGTGTTCTGCATTCAAGGACAGTGATAATATTGAGATTCTTAAAGCCTTGT
>CAJNDG010000135.1:0-238 GCA_905221465.1 bacterium
ATTTTCTTGCATGTCTTTGGGGGTTTTTTGAGCGTGCATTAAAACGCAAGTGGGCTTGTAATCTCTTGCGACTTCTAGCATTTCAGCGCTACTAAAACCGCTCACGTCATTAAGGATAGAAAAACAATGTTCCAAAGCCATTTGGGCCGTTTTAGCATGGTAGGTGTCTATGCTAAAATGGGCATGTTGGTAGAGTTTTTGGGATTTGATTTCTAATAAAACTTCTTTCAAGCGATCT
>CAJNDG010000136.1:0-237 GCA_905221465.1 bacterium
AATCGCCCTCAATCGAAGCAATGGTACTGCCGTCAGAATAAGTGATTTCTGAGATAGAGGCAATATCCTTCACTTGCTTGACCAACTCTTCTGCTTGAGGTACCTGGGCCTTGTCAAATAGAGCCACGCCATATCCCATAGCCACCCCAGCACCAAACAGTCCACCGATAAAGGTCAGAATAAAGAGAGTGTTGAAGGTCACTTTAAAAGCACTCAAAACCTTAGCCAAAATAGACC
>CAJNDG010000137.1:0-236 GCA_905221465.1 bacterium
CCTTCGAATACATCAAAGAGAAAAACCCCGATTGGATTTTCATCATCGACCGTACCGCCGCCATCGGGCAGGAAGGGCCGGCGGCTGTCGAAGTATTGGATAACGCGCTGGTACGCGGCACGAACGCTTGGAAGCGCAAGCAAATCATCGTCATGCCTGCCGCGAACTACATTGTCGCGGGCGGCGCGCGGCAGTTGATTCAGGCGGCGGAGCAGTTGAAGGCGGCGTTTGAAAAG
>CAJNDG010000138.1:0-236 GCA_905221465.1 bacterium
AATCCTTGTATTCTGGCTTCCAGAGGTCATCCCAATGCTCAGGCGCCTCGTCTACCATAGTTTCATTGTAAACAATTCCCAAAGTCCCCCAGAAATAAGGAATGGAGAATTTATTACCTGGGTCAAAAGACTGGTTGAGGAACTCAGGTCCGATATTTTCGATTCCTTCAATTTTTGAATAATCGAGTGGAACCAAGAGGTCCTCATCCTTCATCTTGTTGATCATGTACTCACTC
>CAJNDG010000139.1:0-235 GCA_905221465.1 bacterium
CTATGTTTATGATTTTGCCCTTCCAATGGTGACTCTTTATACTCTTTACAGTTCCAGAACAGAGCGTTTGGCTAAGTGGTTAAAGATGAGCCCGATGAAGCAATTTACGACACTAGATACCCATGATGGGATTGGAGTGGTGGATGTCAAGGATATCCTGACTGATGAGGAAATTGACTATGCTTCAAATGAGCTCTATAAGGTTGGAGCGAATGTCAAACGTAAGTACTCTAGT
>CAJNDG010000140.1:0-235 GCA_905221465.1 bacterium
GCCTGGATTTGGCTGACCTTCGTTCTCTTGATTGCTTCAGCGATTGCTATCAGCAAGGCTCTCAAAACCAAACAACGTTATCTTGATAAGGTGATTGGTCTTAAGAATCCTTCTGACAAAGATGACTCTAGAAAACCTTGAATCACCTAATTCCGTTTTCGCAATATTTTTTAGAACTGGTCTTGTCAAGCAAGTGTAAACTTCGTGTCAAGCTACCCATGTCCAATCAAGTTCC
>CAJNDG010000141.1:0-235 GCA_905221465.1 bacterium
AAAGAATAAAAAATAGGTTGGGGGATAGAGATGAATGGAAAAGTAGTAAAGCCTTCATTGGCCATAATCCAGAGTTTTCTTGTTATTTTATTGACTTATCTGCTTAGCGCTGTGAGAGAAACGGAGATTGTTTCAACAACAGCTGTTGCACTTTATATCCTCCATTATTTTGTCTTTTATATTAGTGATTATGGACAGGATTTCTTTAAAAGGGGATATTTGCTTGAACTTGTCC
>CAJNDG010000142.1:0-235 GCA_905221465.1 bacterium
CTTTCTTTAAATCCCCTAAAATCCCAGCGACATAACGATTAATAACCTCTCTTCGCTTGAGCTGGAGCTTTAAATTTTTAAGCGCAGACATTTGAGCGATTCTTTTAAACAGCAAAAAGGTTTCTTTCTTTTTTAGATAGCGTTCATAAATGAGAGGGTTAAATGCTTTTTCCATAGTGGGATTATAGCGTTTTAGCTTGACTTTTTTAAAAAGCTTTTGTATAATGCTTTCTTT
>CAJNDG010000143.1:0-234 GCA_905221465.1 bacterium
TTTATCATTTTGCAAAAAGTTGGTCTCGATCAAAAGCAAATCAAGCAAACTATCAACAAACAGGTTCTAACTGTATTCTTCCTTCCTTTGCTCTTTGCCTTCCTACACCTCGCCTTTGCCTATCATATGCTTAGCCTCATCCTAAAAGTCATTGGGGTGCTAGATGCGACCATGATGTTGACAGTCACTTTGTCCATCTGTGCTATCTTCCTCATCGTCTATGTTTTGATCTTT
>CAJNDG010000144.1:0-234 GCA_905221465.1 bacterium
CTAGTAGCGGTAGCTCATATATTTTTTAATATTCAAACAGCTAAACATGTCCAGTCAACTGCTGAAGGTTGGGCCGTATTGATCGGTTATAGTGGGACTAATTTTGCCGAGCTGGGTATCTATATAACTCTGTTCTTTTTGGGACCATTGATGGAAGAGTTGCTCTATAGAGGATTACTTCAACACGCCTTCTTTAAAGATTCGAGATTTGGTCTTGATTTGCTTCTTCCGTCC
>CAJNDG010000145.1:0-234 GCA_905221465.1 bacterium
AAAAGAGCCAATACAATCGTCAGAATTCCTAGGATAATAGAATTTAACATGGTTGATTCCTTTCTTCGTGATAGGATTAAATTTCGAGTGATTTTGTGGAAGTCATCTCAATCACATCTAAGTAAAATCTCACCACTTGGTCTTCGGTATAAGATTTTCCTTTTTTAAGCCACCAGGTCAGTGTTTCGATAAAATTGGTTACTACAAAATGTTTGAGGTAGGAAGCCGGAATGT
>CAJNDG010000146.1:0-233 GCA_905221465.1 bacterium
GGTGCCATCATCACGGTCGCAGATACCAAGGGCAACGTCAAAGGTTACGTTCAAAATCCAGGTGTTGACATCAAAAAGACTGCAACTGGTGAAGTCCTTGTCGGACCTTTTGTCGGAAATGGTCAATTTCTCGTTATCACAGACTACGGTACTGGAAATCCCTACAACTCCATGACTCCTCTCATCTCTGGAGAAATCGGTGAAGACTTGGCTTATTACCTGACAGAAAGCCA
>CAJNDG010000147.1:0-232 GCA_905221465.1 bacterium
ATTATTTCTCATTCTAAAGGGCGCTTAATGGCAACCACTAAAGGCAACTAAACACCCCATAAAGAGCAGGTTTAAAGGCGAGAATTGAGCTTAAAATTTTTCAGGAAAAGTATCGTTTTAAAGGTTGTCCCTCGTTTGGCGTTTGGAGTCCTTTGGTTGTTGCATAAAACTTGCAAAAACCGCTATTTTTTAGCTCAAAATTTAAAAGAAAAACCCTTTATTGTAAGCTGTT
>CAJNDG010000148.1:0-232 GCA_905221465.1 bacterium
GGTCTTTGATCCTACAGAATTTGCTGTGAAAGCTGAACGTTTTGAAGTTGTGTCTAGCCTTGCGCGTAAGATTCTAGACAATGCAGAAGATGTTAAAGAGCTTGTTGACCTAGACTTTAATCGTGTCATCTATTTGGGTGCAGGTCCTTTCTTCGGCCTTGCTCATGAAGCTCAGCTCAAGATTTTGGAATTAACAGCTGGTCAAGTGGCGACCATGTATGAAAGCCCAGTT
>CAJNDG010000149.1:0-232 GCA_905221465.1 bacterium
AGACCAGCAAAACTGCATTTTGCAGAGAGAAAGCCTGTTAACTACGACCAACTAGACCATCCGGAGTTAGATCTTGCTAGCCTCGATAAGGCTTATGATAAGCTGGAGCGAGAAGAATCATCCAGCTTCCCAGAGTTGGAGTTTTTCGGGCAAATGCACGGCACTTATCTCTTTGCCCAGGGGCGAGATGGGCTCTACATCATAGACCAACATGCGGCTCAGGAACGGGTTA
>CAJNDG010000150.1:0-232 GCA_905221465.1 bacterium
GGAACCTTGCTTATGAACCTGGCTAGTCGTATCGGTGTGGATAAGACCACTGTCTATAGTCAGGATATCTCACAAAAATCGTCTAATCTCCTCCGTCTTAATCTGATCTTGAATGGACTGCAACACTCCATCCATAATATCGTACAGGGAAATACCATCATCGCCAACCGTCATCCTGAAAAGATGGACTATATCGTGTCTAACCCGCCTTTCAAGCTAGACTTTTCAGAGT
>CAJNDG010000151.1:0-232 GCA_905221465.1 bacterium
CATAGGGAATCCTCAATCTTGCTCTGCTCTTGCTTGACTGCCACTAGCTTATTTCGAAGGTCTTTAAGCTCCTGCTCCTTATCGTCAAACTCAATCTCACGACTAAGCTGCGTCGATAGACTGTTAATCGCTAAAAGAAGGGCAATGGTTTCATCATCCGCTCCAGGCATTTGTTCCTTAATTGCTTGGTATTTTTCAGTCGCAACCTTGGCAATTTCCTCCATAAAGAGGT
>CAJNDG010000152.1:0-231 GCA_905221465.1 bacterium
AGAACAAGTCAACGTCTGGCTGTCAATCTTACAAGGTGTTAAAGTTTCCCTGAAAATTTGAGGATAAAAGGCTTTATTATAGCGCGACTGATATGTTGGAATATGTGAAATTTATTCAGTATAATTTTGGTATTTTGAAGTAGTGTGATGATAGGGATCTGGCTGTTGAATCTGTCCACAGTGAATCGCTTTTACTTGTTCCTGGACTTTCTCTAAGCCATTTGTAGAAGT
>CAJNDG010000153.1:0-231 GCA_905221465.1 bacterium
CACTTTGAATATTGATTTTAACATTCAAGGTTTGCCCAAAGTTTTCAAACTCATTTCGTAGAGTGGTGAAATCCTGCTTTTCGTCACTAGAAACGACCGCCATCATGGTAAAATATTCATCCAGTACTGTTTGAGAAATATCGTCAATATTCAAACCCAACTCTGCAATCTTCGTAGACACGCCTGCAACAATACCAGCCTTGTCCTTGCCAACCACTGTAATAATAGCCT
>CAJNDG010000154.1:0-230 GCA_905221465.1 bacterium
TATGAAAAAACGTCAAAGTGGTGTGTTGATGCACATCTCTTCTCTACCAGGAGCATACGGAATTGGATCATTTGGTCAGACTGCCTATGATTTCGTTGATTTCTTGGTTCGTACGAAGCAACGTTACTGGCAAATCCTCCCTCTTGGGACAACAAGCTATGGAGATTCTCCATACCAATCATTCTCAGCCTTTGCTGGAAATACACATTTTATCGACCTTGATATCTTGG
>CAJNDG010000155.1:0-230 GCA_905221465.1 bacterium
ATTACGGTGAAAATCATATCACTTTCACGTACTGGAATAAGGAGATTGGACACATTGAAACCTTGTCCAAACAAGCCACCACTCCCAATAGCAATTTGCCCCTGAGCCTGTTGGTAAGTCGTTGTTTGCGCAAAATCAAAGGGATTGAGCCAAGCCAAAATACGGTTGATCTGGTAAGTTGGCATCCCAATCTGATGCAAGAAGGCACGCCCATCCTTGCTTATAAAGAT
>CAJNDG010000156.1:0-230 GCA_905221465.1 bacterium
GATAGAAAATCTGAAACCTATGCTCTTCAATGGAAACATATAGACTTTTCAAAATCGCAGATTCAGCTAATTCAAGCTTTAGATAGATATGGACAAGTAAAATCTACTAAAGGAAATAAGAAAACTATTTTCTCTATTTCTAATGACTTACTTCAACTTCTTACCTCTTGGAAAGAACAACAAAAATATGAACTAGCAAAGTTTGGTATCATCAGTAATCCAGAACAATT
>CAJNDG010000157.1:0-229 GCA_905221465.1 bacterium
AGAACCGTATCCAATCACAGTCTTCACTTCGATCAAAGATGGTTTTCCTGAAGCTTTGGCTGATTCGATAGCAGCATGGATTGCTTCCAAGTCTGTTCCATCTTCAACCAAGGCTGTATGCCAACCGTAGGCGTTGTAACGGTCACGAACACTTTCTGTAAAGGAATCCTTTGTCTCACCATCCAAGTTGATATCATTTGAATCATAAAGGACAACCAACTTGTCAAGT
>CAJNDG010000158.1:0-228 GCA_905221465.1 bacterium
ATGCAGGCCGAAATGGCAACCAACTACGGTTTGATCATGGCGGGTGCAGCCCTTGCAGCAGTGCCAATCGTAACCGTCTTCCTTGTCTTCCAAAAATCCTTCACTCAAGGTATCACTATGGGAGCGGTTAAAGGTTAATATTCTGCGAAAATCGAATTTAAACTACGTCAGCGTTACCTTGCCATACTTAAGTTTTGCCAGCGGTTAGCTTCCTAGTTTGTTCTTCGA
>CAJNDG010000159.1:0-228 GCA_905221465.1 bacterium
AGTCAACTGCTCCAGCATCTGAGTCAGCGAGTCAATCAACATCAGCTCCTGTATCAGCTTCAGCAAGTGCCAAAGCATCTGCATCAGTAAGCTCTACACCATCAGCGTCAGCGAGCGCTCCAGCACCTGCCTCTGTAGTTGAGAGTACATCAGCTGTTAGCGAACCATCAGCACAGGCCTCTGTGTCTACCTCAGCTTCAGCATCGCTCAACCTTAAGGTCAACCCTG
>CAJNDG010000160.1:0-227 GCA_905221465.1 bacterium
GTATCGGCAAGTGCAAGTCAATCAGCGTCAGTGAGCTCCAGCCAATCTGCCTCAGCCAGCGCAAGCCAGTCCGCATCAGTCAGCTCAAGTCAGTCAGCATCTGCAAGCTCGAGTCAATCAGCGTCTGTAAGCTCGAGTCAATCAGCTTCGGTAAGCTCCAGCCAGTCAGCATCTGCAAGTGCAAGTGAATCCGCTTCAGTAAGTTCGAGCCAATCCGCGTCCGTAAG
>CAJNDG010000161.1:0-215 GCA_905221465.1 bacterium
TCGAGCCAATCCGCGTCCGTAAGCTCGAGTCAGTCTGCATCTGCAAGTTCGAGCCAATCCGCTTCAGCGAGCGCAAGCCAATCGGCATCTGCAAGCTCGAGTCAATCAGCGTCTGTAAGCTCGAGTCAATCAGCTTCTGTAAGCTCCAGCCAGTCAGCATCTGCAAGTGCAAGTGAATCCGCTTCAGTAAGTTCGAGCCAATCCGCGTCCGTAAG
>CAJNDG010000162.1:0-200 GCA_905221465.1 bacterium
TCAATTTGTCAAATAAGCAGACTGAGTTAAAGGAAATCGAGGCTACTGTCGAAAAATTAGAGAAATTACAGCAACAATTCCAGGATTCGCCTGATATAGCTTTACGTTATGCCATGATTTTGGTCAATTTGTCAAATAAGCAGACTGAGTTAAAGGAAATCGAGGCTACTGTCGAAAAATTAGAGAAATTACAGCAACAA
>CAJNDG010000163.1:0-175 GCA_905221465.1 bacterium
ATTCAAATTGGAACTCACCATCAACCAAAGTACGACCAGTCAATTCTTTCGTAAACTCAAGTGTTGCTGATGTAGCTGTTGGAGCTGGTGGTACTGGTGCTTTATAAGTGTTGGTGAAGGTTGGATTGTTACCTGTAACAGTCGCAACAAGTTCGCCTGCACCGTTATCAACAAC
>CAJNDG010000164.1:0-167 GCA_905221465.1 bacterium
CTTGCAGATACTGATGCTGAAGCTGATTGACTAGCTGATACAGATGCTGAAGCTGATTGACTTGAGCTTACAGAAGCTGAAGCTGATTGACTTGCAGATACTGATGCTGAAGCTGATTGACTAGCTGATACAGATGCTGAAGCTGATTGACTTGAGCTTACAGAAGC
>CAJNDG010000165.1:0-161 GCA_905221465.1 bacterium
AAATAGTCCGTACGGGATTCGAACCCGTGTTACCGCCGTGAAAAGGCGGTGTCTTAACCCCTTGACCAACGGACCATATTTATAAATGGGCACGAGTGGACTCGAACCACCGACCTCACGCTTATCAGGCGTGCGCTCTAACCACCTGAGCTACGCGCCCA
>CAJNDG010000166.1:0-157 GCA_905221465.1 bacterium
CGAGGGAGTTTAGCTCAGCTGGGAGAGCATCTGCCTTACAAGCAGAGGGTCAGCGGTTCGATCCCGTTAACTCCCATTTTAGCGGGTGTAGTTTAGTGGTAAAACTACAGCCTTCCAAGCTGTTGTCGCGAGTTCGATTCTCGTCACCCGCTTTGAA
>CAJNDG010000167.1:0-156 GCA_905221465.1 bacterium
ATGGTCCGTTGGTCAAGGGGTTAAGACACCGCCTTTTCACGGCGGTAACACGGGTTCGAATCCCGTACGGACTATTTATTGGAGGATTACCCAAGTCCGGCTGAAGGGAACGGTCTTGAAAACCGTCAGGCGTGTAAAAGCGTGCGTGGGTTCGAA
>CAJNDG010000168.1:0-146 GCA_905221465.1 bacterium
TTAGTTGCTTTGATAGTCGCTTTTGTTTCAGCGGCTTTATAAGTGTTGGTGAAGGTTGGTACTGCTGAAGTAACAGTCGCAACAAGTTCGCCTGCACCGTTATCAACAACTGCAACTGTCACTTTATGTGTAGCAGTGTCGTATGT
>CAJNDG010000169.1:0-131 GCA_905221465.1 bacterium
CTTGCGCTCGCTGAAGCGGATTGGCTCGAACTTGCAGATGCAGACTGACTCGAGCTTACGGACGCGGATTGGCTCGAACTTACTGAAGCGGATTCACTTGCACTTGCAGATGCTGACTGGCTGGAGCTTAC
>CAJNDG010000170.1:0-107 GCA_905221465.1 bacterium
CAGTCAGCCTCAGTAAGCGCAAGTGAGTCTGTATCGGCAAGTGCAAGTCAATCAGCGTCAGTGAGCTCCAGCCAATCTGCCTCAGCCAGCGCAAGCCAGTCCGCATC
>CAJNDG010000171.1:0-84 GCA_905221465.1 bacterium
ACAAACAACAAACAACAAACAACAAACAACAAACAACAAACAACAAACAACAAACAACAAACAACAAACAACAAACAACAAACA
>CAJNDG010000172.1:0-84 GCA_905221465.1 bacterium
AATCACTAATCACTAATCACTAATCACTAATCACTAATCACTAATCACTAATCACTAATCACTAATCACTAATCACTAATCACT
>CAJNDG010000173.1:0-78 GCA_905221465.1 bacterium
CCCCCCCCCCCCCCCCCCCCCCCCCCCCCCCCCCCCCCCCCCCCCCCCCCCCCCCCCCCCCCCCCCCCCCCCCCCCCC